>JAGLDH010000037.1 GCA_023145835.1 Methylococcales bacterium | reverse complement strand
ACTGTTAAATCAATTTTACGTGGGTGCTTCTTGCAGGTCTAATTTTTGTTAGCACTTTTTGCAATGCTGGACGGAATTTTTATCTCGTTCATAACCTTTTCGACTCAACCTAACAATTGCAATTTTTGGTTATATTAGCACTCTAAACGTTAGAAATGGGGTAGAAACCCCCGTCCCTCAGAAAGTTCAATTTTACCCCATATGTATGAGGTTAAATTTGATGTTCCAGTTTTTTTAACTTGATTATATTAATCACAGAAAACTAAAGGGGGCACATTGATATTTGTCCCAGTAAAATCAGTATATATAGAAAGTAACTACTTATTTAGCACCTTATTTTTCTGTACTTCAGAAAAGCAAAAATTAAAAACTGGAACATCGAGTATAAGTGTTTTATTTATATGAATCGCTTATATATGTAATAACTTTCAGAGATGAGGTATTTCATTTTGGTGAGGGTATTAACATACACGCTAAATAGAATACGAGTTGTAACGACTCAAAAAATCACAAGCCAGTTATTTAGTTTTCATTCCCCTAGGTAGTGATCAGCGAATAAAAGCAAAATTTCCATGCCAACTACCCCAAGAATTACTTGTAACGCCATTTTTCTCGATTGATACATAAGATTCAAGGTTTGCACGAATTTCTATTGTTACCATGAAGTATTGATTAATCCTGCATGAACAGCTGTTGTACCGAAGCAGCCTTTTACTCCAATTAATATCACTTACATTAGGTGTGGGGTTAGGGTTTGGGTTATTATTACTGTTATTAATTAAGCCAAAAACTGACACCTCTATCGCTTGGATTAACAACATCTTTTTAGTGATGAACCTATTGACCCTAGAAAAAATCTTTTTTGCGTACTGTAAAAAGAGCCTAATCAGCCTGATAGTGAAATTGAAGAAAATTAAGATATTATTCAGTCGCCAGACACACAAAATTTTTCAGTTTTTTGGCCTAACCGAACTGTTTTGTGAAAAACGATTGCTGACTTACTGAACAGGCTCTAATTAGTTTATACGCCACTTTTGTACATACTGTAATGTGTTGTAATAGAGTGATATTTAGCTTATTAATTTATATAAAACAGTTGCTTATAAATATATATTACTAAAAGTACTATCTTTTATCAAACTACTTTTAATAAATAGTAATTCTTCTTACCACGTTGTAATAATATAAATTTTTCATTAATAAGGTCTGCTTGTGTAAGCTTATAATCCTCACCCGATACTTTTTCTTTATTTACCGAAATTGAATTTTGCTTAAGAGCACGACGAACTTCACTATTGGATTTTAAAAACTGTGTATCCGTCGCCATTGCTGAAACAATATCATAACCTTTTTCAATCTCTGCCATAGCAACTTCGTTTTGTGGAACACCATCAAAAACATCTAGGAAGGTTTGCTCGTCTAAAGCTTTAAGATCATCAGCTGTAGACTTACCAAAAAGAATCGAGCTTGCTTTCATGGCATTTTCCAGATCAGCTTCTGAATGCACCATCATTGTAATTTCAGCTGCTAAACGCTTTTGTAAAACACGCATATGTGGTGCTTCTTGATGCTCTGATATCAATGAGTCGATTTCATCTTTAGCTAGGAATGTAAAAATGCGAATGTACTTTTCGCTATCTTCATCGCCTGAGTTTAACCAATACTGATAAAATTTATAAGGTAATGTTCTGGCTGAATCAAGCCAAATATTACCGCCCTCACTCTTACCAAATTTAGAGCCATCCGCTTTGGTGATCAAAGGGCATGTTATTGCATACGCCTTGCCGTGGCCTATTCTGCGCACCAACTCTGTACCTGTGGTAATATTTCCCCATTGATCACTGCCACCCATTTGCAACGTACAATTTCTTTCTTGATATAAATGTAAGAAGTCATAGCCCTGTACTAACTGATAAGTGAACTCTGTAAAACTCATTCCTTCAGAACCACCATCAGATTCATCAGACGTAATACGGTTTTTCACTGAATCTTTAGCCATCATGTAGTTAACTGTGATGTGCTTACCTACATCTCGAATAAAATCCAGAAATGAAAACTCTTTCATCCAATCATAATTATTTACCATAACAGCACTGTTTTCTGAGTCGTTCTCATCAAAATTTAAGAAGTGAGCCAACTGCTTTTGTATCGCATCTTGATTATGCCGTAAGGTCTTCTCATCTAATAAATTACGCTCAGCAGATTTACCTGAAGGATCACCAATCATACCTGTTGCCCCTCCCACTAAGGCGACAGGTTTGTGTCCACAACGCTGGAAATGTGCCAGCAACATGATGGGTACTAGGTTACCGATATGTAAAGAATCTGCGGTAGGATCAAAACCCACATACGCAGAGCGCATTGCTTCGTTTAGATGCTCCTCAGCACCAGGCATTACATTGTGAATCATTCCACGCCAAGTTAATTCTTCAATATAGTTTTTCATAGTTTTTATACGGCTAAGGTCACTTAAGATAAATATAGTTAGCAGAGTATATCGTTAATGAAGAGTAAATAAGCGAAATAACAAGGATCTGGTCTTGTTTTTTGCAGCAAAAATAAAGATCTTATCCCGTACTTCATTGTAATCGTGTTTAATTTGTATTAGTCTCAACTAGATCGTACACTTCATATTGACAAGAAGAGAGTTACCCGTTTTGATAAAGGTGTCGAATCTTTAATTTAAAAAGGAAACACTCTAATGATTCAAACTAATAATCCAATCCTAAAACATAAAGCCGGATTATTAAACTTAGCGGAAGAACTTGGTCATGTATCCAAAGCCTGTAAAATGATGGGCGTATCACGCGATACCTTTTATCGATATCAAGAGCTTGTCAATGATGGGGGTATTGATGCGCTTATTAATAAAAATAGAAGGACAGTGCCGAAAAATAATCGCCCCCTATTGTTCTATAATTTCATTATTTATTTTTCCTTTTCTTGTTATTTTATAATATAAAAGGTGTTCGTTTTATTCTAAACCTCTTATATTCTAAGATATATTGTTTTTATTTGATAAACGATTTTCGAATGAAAAGCTAAGCAGGGACGATATGCAAATAACAATATTAAGGCACGGAATTCCAGATTTACCTGTGTGGGATAGAATTCACTCTTCAGGTATGCCTGAGTGGATAGATGCATATAATTCTGTTGGAGTAAAAGATGAGGTTAATCACTCTTGCCAAGAAATGATACGTGAATCAACCTATAAATTTATAGGTTGTAGTCATCTTACCCGATCTATTCATTCTTCAATTATTATTGGTTATCAGTCACCCGATTTAATTGATGCAATATTTCGAGAGGCGGAGCTTCCAGTAATTCAAATTCCTTTTATTCGCTTAACGCCCCATGTATGGAGTATGGTTTATAGAGTTTTCTGGTTTGCAGGTGTTTTTATTCAGGTAGAATCTTTGGATTTGTTCAAATCGCGAGTTGCTTTGGCAGCCGATAAATTAATTCAACTTGCAGAAAAACATGGCTCAGTATTGTTGATAGGGCACGGTATTATTAACCGGTTTTTGGCAAAAGAACTTATTTCCAAAGGTTGGGTGGGTGAAGAAGCGCCTGATGGAAAGAAATATTGGGGCTATAAGTATTGGGAATATGCGACATATTTAAAAAAATAGTCACTTTATGCACCTTGATTGTAGTATTCATCAAGTCTTTTTTACCTAATCTCTGGTTGATGATAATTAGTCGGTATAATATGCTGATGTACGATGTTCCCCATTCTTAAATGACAATCACAAAACAAAAAAAACATTCGTTACCTTATTTTGAGGATAGTCGACGACTATTTTCTCCTATAGCGAATATACCATGGTCTGTATTTCTTGATAGTGGCTTCCCATATAGTGACCAAGGTCGTTATGACATCATTTCTGCCGATCCAGTTGTGACCTTGGTTACAACTGGAAAAACGACAAAAATCACAAGACAAAATGAAATTAATTTTTCAGATGATGATCCATTTGTATTAGTAAAAAAACAGCTAGAATCGGCTGATTATGATGCATTTAAAGGTATTCCCTTCAATGGTGGAGCGATAGGCTATTTTTCTTATGATTTGGCACGACGGGTAGAACGATTACCCGTTATTGCAAAAGATGAAGAAAATATTGCTGAAATGGCTGTTGGAATATACAGTTGGGCAGTGGTTGTTGATCATCTTAAAAAACAAAGTTGGTTAATTGGCAATGAAAGTCCTCATTATGATTGGGGCAGTTTAATTGAACAGTTTGGTGTTTTATTTTCTGAACGAAAAGATCACTCTTTTTCTGTGTTAGAGCAACCTAAATCTAATATGAGTAAGGCAACTTATAGTCAATCTTTTGATAAAATTAAAAACTATTTAATAGAAGGAGATAGTTATCAGGTTAATTTAGCACAGCGTTTTTGTAGCCCATGCACAGGTGATTCTTGGGCTGCTTATAAAGTATTAAGAGAAATTAACCCTGCTCCATTTAGCGCTTATCTAAATTTTCCTGAAGTAAAGGTTTTAAGCTCTTCGCCTGAGCGTTTTCTTAAAGTTACTGATGGAGACGTAGAGACAAAGCCAATAAAAGGGACGCGACCTAGATTTCAAGATAAAGTTAAAAATGACAAGCAAATAGCTGATTTATTAACAAGTAAAAAAGATCAGGCAGAAAACCTAATGATTGTTGACTTGTTAAGAAATGATCTAAGTAAAAACTGCAAGAAAGGCTCAATACAGGTTCCTAAATTATTTGATGTGGAAAGTTTTGCGACAGTACATCATTTGGTGAGTACGGTAACAGGAGTATTAGCTGAAAGGCAGCATGCCTTGGACTTGTTAAGAAATTGTTTCCCAGGGGGATCAATTACGGGGGCTCCGAAGATACGTTCGATGGAAATAATAGAAGAATTAGAACCGAATCGAAGAGGAATTTATTGTGGTGCTATTGGATATATAGGTTTTGATGGCAATATGGATACAAATATTGCTATTCGTACCTTAGTGCATTCAGACAATACCATACGTTTTTGGGCGGGTGGCGGCATTGTCAATGATTCAGCTATGGAAGATGAATATCAAGAGAGTTATGATAAGGCTGCAGCGTTGTTAGATTTATTGGAACAATTTATGGATTATGATAGTCATTAAACTGGGTGGTAGTTTAATGACTGATGAGGCTTCTCTAGCCCAATGTTTAAATACAGTAGAAAATATTAAAGAGAAAGTGGTTATCGTTCCTGGTGGAGGTGTCTTTGCCGACCAGGTGAGAGCTTCTCAGCAGCAGTGGAACTTTGATGAAGTGACCGCGCATAAAATGGCTATTTTAGCGATGAAACAAATGGCGTTGTTATATAAAAGCATTAAGCCATCTTTTGTGGTGATAGAGGATGTTTCCTTAATATATCAAGCAACTATGAATCATTCAGCTGTTATTTGGTCACCTGATGCTACTGTGCTAAATGATTCTACTATTGAGGCAAGTTGGAATGTTACCTCAGATAGCCTTGCTGCTTGGCTAGCTAGACAATTAAATACAGATGAGTTGATTTTAGTGAAATCGGCAGACATTCCGCTGGATTTAACGCTTCAGCAAATGCAAGATCGAGGGCTGGTAGATAGAGCCTTTGTCAATTTTACTTTAAACACAAATTATAACATTACACTATTTACCAAACATCAGTTTAATGAATACTTCTTTACTTAGTCAACTAATTGCGTTTGTCAAAAAAATGAGAGACAGTGCTTATTATTTAAGCAGAGAATCCTTTCTTGGTCATCATAAGAGAGATATTGTCGTTATTCATGTTGACCATGCTTGTAATAGTCTTAAAGGGACTAGAGATCAGTTTGAGAGTGCATTAGAACAATTTAAAGATATTGTTAATGTAGAAGAAACTACGCTTGAGCATCGCTATAACCTGCTGAAAAGACAGTTTGATTTTTGTAAATCGAAAACTGAGGAAGTTGGTAGTCAAATTACTATTATTGAAGAAGTGAGTCAGTCCTTATTTAAGGAGTGGGAAGATGAATTAAGTCAATATAGTAATCGTGCATTGCGCACTAAAAGTCGACAGCAATTAAAAGCTTCCAAACAGCAATATGGCCGATTAATTAAAACAATGCGGAAAGCAGAAAGTCGAATTCACCCGGTTTTATCCGCATTTAAGGATCAAGTGCTTTTTTTAAAGCATAACCTTAATGCTCAAGCTATTGCAGCTTTGCAACATGAATTTGTAGAAATAGGTATTGATATATCTCAACTCATAGAAGTAATGGAAATCACTATTAATGAGGCGAGCCAGTTTGTATCTACTCTAGTTGATCAAAAAACATTGCCTTCACGATAACCGATATGCGAATTCAATCTCTTCCCACTCAACTCGTTAATCAAATTGCTGCTGGCGAAGTGGTCGAAAGGCCTTCTTCAATTGTTAAAGAATTAGTGGAAAATTGTTTTGATGCGGGTGCAACTCAAATCACTATTGATGTAGAACAAGGTGGGATTCGTATTATTAAAATCCGTGACAATGGTTGTGGTATTTTTAAAGATGATTTACCTTTGGCTTTATCACGACATGCAACCAGTAAAATAGCAAGTTTACAAGATCTAGAACATGTATCTAGTATGGGGTTTCGTGGGGAAGCTTTGCCAAGTATTAGTTCTGTGGCAAGGCTGACTCTAATTTCTCGGACTAATGATGCAGATTGTGCATGGAAAGTCAGTGCAGATGGGTCAGAAAAAGATTTTGATCCACAACCTGACCCTCATCCAGCAGGAACAACAATTGATGTAAGAGATCTGTTTTATAACACACCAGCGAGGCGTAAATTTTTAAAAACAGAGAAAACAGAGTTTTCGCATATTGAGAGCCTGATAAAAAAAATGGCTTTAAGTCGTTTTGATATAGGGTTTACTTTAAATCATAATCAGCGAGAAATTATTAACCTAAAGCCAGCTGAGTTAGAGTATGATCAAGAAAAAAGAATAGCGAGTATTTGTGGCTCTGCTTTTATTGAAAATTCAGTCAAAATTGACTTTGAAGCATCTGGTCTACAACTGAGAGGCTGGGTTGGATTGCCTACATTTTCTCGCAGTCAGCAGGATATGCAATTCTTTTATGTTAATGGACGCTTAATTAAAGATCGATTAGTTACGCATGCAGTCAAACAGGCTTATCAAGATGTGTTATTTCATGGTCGTCATCCTGTTTTTGTCTTATATTTGACGTTAGACCCTGCTTTGGTTGATGTTAATGCACATCCAGCAAAACTTGAAGTGAGGTTTAGGGAAGGGCGATTAGTTCACGATTTTTTGTATAGGGCTTTACATCGTTCTCTTGCTGATCTTAGGCCAGGAAACCAGCAAAATAGCGTCGTAAAAATTGAAGAATTTACACCTATTCAGCCAACAGAGCCTGATTCTCCTTTACCAATAAAAAACAGATCATTTAGTTCGACTCCCTCTCCTATACAATCATCATTATCCATGAACGTAGCAGAAGATATTAAAGCTTATGCATCTTTATATCCTAAACATGAAAGTATCACTAATGATGATGCCAACCAATCTATTCTGAATGCGACTGAAGGTACCTACCCATTAGGTTATGCTATCGCTCATTTACATAGTGTTTTTATTTTGTCGGAAACAGAAACAGGTATTATTTTAGTTGATGCACATGCAGCACATGAGCGTGTAAATTATGAGCGATTAAAAAAACAGTATTATGAAGGAAACGTTCCAAGCCAACCATTATTATTGCCTCTTAAAATTCAAGTGAGTAGTGTTGAAGCTGAGTTGGCAGAGCAAGAACATCCCTTTTTTGAAGCACTAGGATTTGAGTTGAATAGATCTGGGCCAGAAACGATAGTGCTAAGGTCTACGCCAGCATTGCTAGGGCGTGAAAATATGGATACTTTGATTAAAGATATTTTAGCGGATATTGTGACACATGGAATGAGTCAACGTGTGTTAGAAAAATCGAATGAAATTTTAGCCACTATGGCTTGTCATGGTTCTGTCAGAGCCAAGCGCAAGTTAACAATTGATGAAATGAATGCGTTGTTGAGAGATATGGAACAAACGGAACGAATAGGGCAATGTAATCATGGAAGACCTACTTGGGTTGAATTTAGTACTGCAGATTTAGATAAGTTTTTTCTTCGCGGACAATAAGTGATGAATCAAGATACGTTGCCATCTGCAATTTTTCTTATGGGTCCAACAGCTTCAGGAAAAACTGAACTATCTGTACGGTTGGCTCAAGCATTGGATACAGAAATTATCAGTGTTGATTCTGCTTTAGTCTATAAAGGCATGGATATTGGCACTGCTAAGCCATCTTTGGAAGAGCGCCAAGGGATTCGGCATCATCTAATAGATATTATTGACCCTATCGAATCCTATTCTACAGGCAGTTTTAGACAATCTGCTTTAAAAATAATGGAAGATATTTCAAAACATGGAAAAGTACCTATATTGACAGGTGGTACTATGTTATATTTTAATTCACTTTTCAATGGCTTGGCTTCTTTACCAGAAGCAAATCATGAAGTTAGAAAAAAATTAGATGAAGAATTAGCTACACTTGGTAAAGAAGCTATGCATTTAAAGCTAAAAAAAATAGATCCTGAATCTGCGAAGAGGATTCATCCTAATGATCCACAAAGAATTCAACGTGCATTAGAGGTGTATGAGCTTAGTGGTAAACCAATGACTCAGTTTTTTCGAGAAGCAGAAGAAAATCAGATTCCATTTAAAAAAATAAAGCTTATTGTTGCGCCAGATGACAGAAAACAATTGCATGAGAAAATTGCACAAAGGTTCAGGGCGATGGTTGATTCTGGGTTAATAGAAGAAGTAAGGTCTTTGTATCAACGAGGAGATTTAACAGAGGATTTGCCCGCTATGCGTGCTGTAGGGTATCGTCAGACATGGGGTTATTTACAAGGAAAATATGATCTGGATACAATGATAGAAAAAGGAATTGTAGCGACAAGGCAATTAGCAAAAAGACAATTTACTTGGTTACGAAGAGAGAAAGATGCCTTGAAATTTATATCTTTTGAGCCAGATTTGACTAATAAAGTGTTACAAAGTATTAAAAACACCTGATTATCTACAAGCTTCCGCAATTTTACAAGGAAACTTCATTCTTAAAGATTACGTAACTTTGGAGTTTAAGTTATGCACAAAAATACAATGCAGTTTCAGGTGAGTTACAGTTGCTTCAAGATTATAGATTAGACGTTTAATGCCTTGAATGTAGATGTCATTCATATTGTTTTTTTAAAACAAGAAAGCTTCCAATGTAAATCAGTGTTCCTACCAAGCTTGATTGGTCAAAGGCTCCTTAAAGTGTGATAAAAAAGAATTTACATGGGTTAATACGTGACAGGCAATATTAAAAATGCGATAACAGACTTTAGCCATATAATTAATTCAAAGCATCGTAGTAAGAGTAGCATTTATGCCAAGTAAATTTTTAATATTGTCGTAAACTTATGGAAAATTACGATGTATTCAAGTACTGTTGTAAAAAGAACAAATTTTTATTTTTGTCGGGAACTTGAGCTTTAAAGTATTGTCTCTATATATCTGGTTAGATAAGATGGTATTTATCTTTCTTAAGGATAGTGTAATTCGGGAATAATAATAGTGTAATTCGGGAATAATAATAGGGGAAATAGGATGTCAAAAAGCCAAAATTTGCAGGATAATTTTCTAAATACGTTGAGAAAAGAACATACTCCAGTATCTATTTTCTTAGTCAATGGTATAAAATTACAGGGAAGAGTGGATTCATTTGATCAATATGTAATTATGTTGAAAAATACAGTAAGTCAGATGGTATATAAACATGCAATTTCGACTATAGTTCCTGGAAAGCCAGTCAAATTGCCTAGAGATAATGAGCCTATTGAAGAATAAGATAGTTACTATTTAATTTAACAATAGAGTGTTTTTTTGAAATTTGTTGTTGTGTCAGTTATTAAGTAATTTTTAAGCAGAAAACTGAATCCTATTATTCAAACTGGAGTTTTATTTGTTTGACCGTCCGGAATCAGGTGAGCGAGCAATACTTGTTCATCTTACATTACAAGTAGGTCAGGAAGATCTCTACGAATTAAAAGAACTCGCAAAATCTGCAGGAGCAGAGCCCGTGCATGTCGTTACTGGAAGTCGACAGCGTCCGGATCCAAAATATTTTGTAGGAAAGGGTAAGTTAGAAGAAATAAAGTCTGAAATAGCCATACATGAAGCGGATATTGTTTTGGTTAATCATCCGTTAACACCAAGCCAAGAAAGAAATCTAGAGCAAGCTTTAGAAGTTCGTGTAGTTGATAGAAATGGCCTTATTTTAGATATTTTTGCATTAAGAGCACAAACTTTTGAAGGCAAACTACAGGTTGAGTTGGCGCAATTAAAGCACTTATCTACCCGGCTAATTAGAGGATGGACACACCTTGAACGTCAAAAAGGTGGGATAGGTATGCGTGGGCCAGGTGAAACTCAGCTTGAAACAGATAGACGATTATTAAGTAATCGCATAAAACTAATTCAGCGGCGTTTAGAAAAAGTAGCAAAACAACGTAGCCAAGGCAGAAGTAAACGAAAAAAATCAGAGATTCCATCTGTTTCTTTAGTTGGGTATACCAATGCGGGTAAATCAACTTTATTCAATACCCTAACTGGAGCAGACATTTATGTGGCTAATCAACTTTTTGCCACACTAGATCCCACGTTAAGAAATTGTTCACTAGCAAATGGGACAAAGGTAGTGCTTGCAGATACAGTCGGTTTTATTCGTCATTTGCCGCATGAATTAGTTGCTGCATTTAAGTCTACATTGCAAGAAGCGAGTGAGGCTGAACTATTGTTGCATATCATTGATGCTAATGCAGAAGATAGAGATGATACTATTTTTCAGGTAAACCAGGTATTAGAAGATATTAATGCCCATAAAATACAACAATTACAAGTGTTTAATAAGATTGATTTGTTGGAGAATGTTGAGCCACATATAGATTATGATAATACTGGGAAACCTGTCAGAGTCTGGTTGTCAGCAGTAACAGGTGCTGGAGTAGAATTGTTGTTAAAAGCGTTAATGGAATTATTTTCTAGTACAAAAGTAAAAAGAAAATGCTATTTATTACCTAATCAGGGAGGGGTACGAGCAAATCTTTTTAACTATGCCAAAATTATTGAAGAAAAGGTCAATGATATGGGTGGATGGGATTTATTGATAGAAATAGATAAAAAACATTTAGGTTTAATAAAAACTGTTGAAGTAGAAGAACTTGATGGTTAAGTGATTGCTTATATACGTTGTTTTATCTTTAAATTTAAATACAAAGGTGTTTTTTTAGGCTAGTCGTAAAATATATAGTATTAAATGCTAATATAAGTTATCAGAAAATATTTATTTACGATAGAATGGCAGAGTTTGGCTTAATAGCCTGTTTTGAACTACTTATTAAAATAGTGTAGTTTTTTCAATCCAAATTGGAGCAGTGTAGATGTCCTGGAATGAGCCCGGTGGCGATAAAAAAGACCCTTGGAGTGGTCGTAAAGATGATAACGGACCTCCTGATTTAGACGAAGTTATTCGTTCATTTCAAGAAAAAATGGGTGGTATTTTTGGTGGTGGTACTGGAGGAGGAAATTCAGAAGGTGAATCATTAAAAGGATTTGGGTTTCTTGCTTTAGGCGCTCTTGTTTTATGGGGCTTAAGTGGGTTTTATATAATAGATGAAGGTAAACAAGGTGTTGAAACACGGTTTGGCGAGTATACCTCAACTACTGACCCCGGTTTAAATTGGCATTTCCCTTCTCCTATTGATCAGGTTGAAGTTGTTGATGTACAAAATGTACAAGTTATTGAAGTAGGCTATCGATCTGGAGGTCGTCAAGGTGCAGGCTCTGTACCTAGAGAAGCACTTATGTTGACTAAAGATGAAAATATAGTTGATATTCGTTTAGCTGTTCAGTATCAAGTGAAAGATGCTAAAGATTTTGTCTTTAATCTTCTTAATCCTGCTGCGACGTTAAAGCAAGTGACAGAAAGTGCAGAACGTGGCGTTATCGGTCATAGTGATATGGATTTTGTGTTAACTGAAGGACGAACTGATATCGTTGCTGAAATTCAAAAAGAAATTCAAAAAGTAATGGATTCTTATCAGTCTGGTATTTTAATTACTTCCGTTAACTTACAAGATGCGCAGCCACCTGAACAAGTTCAGGGTGCTTTTGAAGATGCAATTAAAGCTCGCGAAGATAAAGAGCGATATATTAATGAAGCACATGCTTACGCTAATGAAGTGGTTCCAGTAGCACGTGGTGCAGCATCTAGAAAAACTCAAGAAGCAGAAGCCTATAAAGAAAGGGTTATTGCTAGAGCTGTCGGTAAAGTGAGTCGTTTTTCACAATTATTGAAAGAGTATAAAAAAGCCCCAGAAGTGACTAGGCAAAGGATGTATTTAGAGTCAATGGAAAAAGTATTAAGCACTACTTCCACCGTCATGGTTGATGTAAAAGGGGGTAATAATTTACTTTACTTACCTTTAGATAAATTAGGAAATAGAAGCGCAGCAGTTGAACCACAACAAGGTGGGGGAACTCAATATAGTCCAAAAACTATTCCTCATAAAACAAGTATCAACAATAGCAGTTCGCGGGCATCAAGTCGTGGCCGAGATGTGAGGGGGCGTTAAGATGGGACTAAATAAAATATTAATAACCATAGGTCTGCTGTTTTTTCTTGTTTCTAGTACAGTATTTACTGTATCAGAAACAGAAAGAGCGATTAAATTCCGATTAGGTGAAGTGATAAAAACGGACTTTAAACCAGGTATTCATTTTAAATTACCCTTTATCAATAATATTAAAAAATTTGATTCACGGATTTTAACAATGGATTCTAAGCCGGAACGTTTTTTAACATCTGAAAAGAAAAATGTGATTGTGGATTCATTTGTTAAATGGAAAGTTGCAGATGTTAAAGTTTTTTATACTGCAGTTGCTGGGGATGTTGCTCAAGCAAATATTCGTTTAGACCAAATTATAAAAGATGCCTTTCGTAGTGAATTTAGTAGACGAAATATTAAACAACTTGTTTCAAGTGATCGTAATGCAATTAGAACAGCATTAATTTCTCGGTCATCAGCTGTTGCTCTTAGACTAGGAATGGAAATAGTTGATGTACAAGTAAAACGCATTGATTTACCTAGTGATGTAAGTTCTTCGGTTTATCGCAGAATGGAAGCTGAACGTGAAAGAGTTGCTAGAGAGTTTCGATCACAAGGTAAAGAAGCTGCAGAGCGTATTAAAGCGAATGCAGATAAACAACGTGAAATCATAATGGCTAATGCATTCCGTGATGCAGAGGTGTTACGAGGTAACGGAGATGCAGCAGCAGCAGATACATATGCTAAATCTTATGGGGCTGATATCGAGTTTTTCTCTTTTTATCGAAGCATGAGTGCGTATAAACAATCGTTTAAAAGTGCAGGGGATATGTTAGTAGTAGAACCTGATTCTGATTTCTTTAAATACTTTAAGAAGCAAAAATAAGCAGTAATTTTTTAACTGCTAGTGAATTCAAAACTATAACGCTCCGTATTATTATGGGGCGTTTTGTTTGAGTGGATATGCTAAATAATATGCAAAAAAAAGATTCTTGGCTACTGCCTCAAGGAATAGAAGATGTATTACCTGAGGATGCTAAAAAATTAGAACGGTTACGTAGACAGTTATTGGATGTATTTACTTGTTGGGGATATGAGTTGGTTATTCCTCCTGTTGTTGATTTTTTAGATTCTTTGTTGACTGGATCGGGTCGAGACCTTGATCTTCAAACATTTAAATTTACTGATCAGATCTCAGGTGAGATGTTAGGCATACGTGCAGATATGACACCACAAGTTGCCCGGATTGATGCGCATAATCTAAAACATAATAGACCAACTAGACTTTGTTATGTTGGTACTATACTAAGAGCATTAGGTGATTCTTTAGAAAAAACTAGAAGTCCTATGCAAATTGGTGCAGAGATTTATGGGCACTCAGGATTGGAAAGTGATTTTGAAGTTATTCAGTTAATGTTGGAAATGTTAGCTGTGACAGGCATTCAAAATGTACATTTGGATCTTGGTCACGTAGGTATTTATCGTGCATTATCTAATCAAGCGGGATTAACTGAGCAGCAAGAATCTGAATTATTTGATGTTTTGCAACGTAAAGCAATCACTGAATTAAATGAGTTGGTCAACGGTTATTCCATTGATGAAAAGTTTAAAAATATCTTCATTTCATTGCCTTCTTTAAATGGTGGAATAGATGTATTAGATAGAGCAACAAAAGTACTTGCTGATACGAATGACTCAGTGACTCATGCTTTAAGTGAATTACGAACTATTGCTAATAAGCTAAGTATTGTTTTTCCATCTCTTCCCGTTAGTTTTGATCTATCTGAATTACGTGGATACCATTATCACACGGGGATCGTCTTTGCTACGTTTACACCTCAAGTGGGTAGAGAAATAACTCGAGGCGGGCGATACGATAATATTGGTGACTTTTTTGGTCGCGCACGAGCAGCAACAGGTTTTAGTGCGGATCTAAAATTGTTGGCATCATTATGTATTGATAAAGAAGGAAGTCTTGAGCAATTAATTTATGCGCCCTATGTTGAAGATAATTCATTGATGGAAGCAATTCGAGACCTTAGAGCAAATGGAGTTTCAGTTGTTCAGCAATTACCTGGGCATGGTAATGAAATTGAAGAGCTTGCTTGTACTGATATTTTAGAAAAAGAAAATCAAAATTGGGTTGTAAAACCATTAAGTTATTAGGTTAAGTGGAATAAATATGGGTAAAAATGTTGTAGTCATCGGTACACAATGGGGTGATGAAGGTAAAGGGAAGTTAGTCGATCTTTTAACTGAACATGCAGAGGCTGTTGTACGCTTTCAGGGCGGACATAATGCTGGACACACTCTTGTTATCAATGGAGAAACAACAATTTTACATCTTATTCCTTCTGGTGTTCTCAGGGAAGGTGTTCAGTGTATGATTGGCAATGGTGTCGTACTGTCACTAGAAGCGTTGCTAAAAGAAATAGAAACACTTGAACAAGCTGGTATTCCTGTTAGAAACCGATTAAAGATTAGTGAAGCTTGCGCATTGATATTACCTATTCATATTTCAATTGATAAAGCGAGAGAGATTGCCCGTGGTAGTAAGGCGATCGGAACAACAGGTCGGGGTATTGGTCCTGCATATGAGGATAAAGTCGCAAGACGAGGTTTACGTGCGGGAGACCTTTTAAACCCTGAAGAGTTTGCCATACGACTAAAAGAGTTAGTTGACTATCATAATTTTATGTTAGCTAATTACTATAAAGCAGATACTCTTGATTATCAGGAAATACTGGACACCACTTTAAAATTGGCAGAGCAGGTAAAACCAATGCTAACGGACATTGGTGAAGAATTGCAACGCTATAAACAAGCTAATAAAAATATACTTTTTGAAGGTGCCCAAGGTGCTTTGTTAGATATTGATCATGGTACTTACCCTTATGTAACCTCATCAAGTACTACTGCTGGTGGAGCAGCTATTGGAACAGGTCTTGGTCCATTAGATATTGATTATGTTTTAGGGATTACTAAAGCTTATTCAACAAGAGTTGGTAATGGACCATTCCCTACTGAGCTAGATGATAAGTATGGAGAGCATTTAGGCGTAAAAGGTCATGAATTTGGAGCAACGACGGGTCGTAAACGTAGAACAGGTTGGTTTGATGCTGTGTCTATGCGTAAATCTGCACAATTAAATAGCTTGTCAGGTATTTGCTTAACTAAACTAGATGTATTAGATGGTTTAGATAAAATAGGCATCTGTACCGCATATAAAATTAATGGAAAATTAACTAAAGTGGCTCCGCTAGGTGCTGATCAGTATGAAGCTTGTGAAGTTGTAATAGAAGATATGCCTGGCTGGAGTGAAAAAACTGCAGGAATAACTGACATTGATAAATTGCCTGATAATGCAAAAGCTTATATTCAAAGGATAGAACAATTGATTGGTGTTGAAATTTCTATTTTATCAACAGGGCCAGATCGTGAAGAGACAATAGTTATTTCAAATCCTTTTACTTAAAATGACTAAATAATATTTTAATGAAGAAAACCAAAGTGAACGATGGCTTTGGTTTTTTTATATATAAAAGACAGAAATAGAAGCTTATTTTGATTCAGACAGTTAGTGTAAAACGTTATATCAAATAACTAAATTCTGTAATGAAGTAACTCTATTACTCAAATTGTTATTGCTATTGGTAATAGAAGTAATACTCTTTCTACTGAGTGTTCATTTTTGATTTAATCTTTCGATTTCTCAACAAGTTTAAACAAAGCCAAAGTAAACCAAACCCCTCCACTCATATGCACTGCAATGACACTATCTAATAATAGCATTTCCTAGGCTAACTATTGCACCACTAGCAGTGATATTTTTCAAGCCATTTGTAATACTCTTTATAATTCTTTCAAATCAAAAAATCGGGTAAAAAATATTCTCGACAAGTAAATTTACTATTCCTTCTGAGGCAGTAGCCAAAGAGGTTTAATGAGTATCAATCCAATGTTGCCCACCCATAGCTAAGGTATTCCTCCTCACTTAAAGGCACATCTGACAGCCAAAAAATAAAGAAAACGATAATACATTTTTTACAGCAACATTAATTGTATTTTTTTTCGAATTACCCCACGCTTTTTTAAATGTAAAATTAACTTACATGATGAAAATAAGGTAAGTAGCAATAGCTATTTATGCTATGTTGAGTGATTCTTGTAATTCGGAGTCATCTGTTGAAAAATTAAGTGATGAGAATAATAGAACTAAGACAAGGAAAGTTTTTTCAACGTGAAAATCCTGTGTTATCTAATGTCTAATTTAAGTATTAATTAAAATGATGTTATTTCAATTGCCTATATTTTTTTGGTTAATGAATATTAGCGAGAAATATATTTTAAAAAAAATGTGGTTTTTTGCTTCGTCTCACAGAAAATACAAAGCTCAGAGCTATACTTAGTTAAATTATTTAAATAAATTAGAGACACTAATTATTTTATGAGGATATTCTTAATAAAAAATGAAGCATATAGACTCTGAATCAGGGCATAAAATAAAACTTGAAGAAATACTTGACTGGTTGATTAAAGATAAGTTAATAACAAAGTTTGAAGACCAGGCCATTAAACAATATGCATTACGTTGGGAGAATAGAGATAAAGATCTAATTCATCTTATTAGTGATTTTCAAAAAGGAAAAGATAGTAGCTTAGGTAAAAAAATAACGTATGGTAATTTATCTGAATGGTTCGCTGCTAAAGTAGGTTTACCCTTATTTCATATTGACCCTTTAAAAATAGATGCGGTCTCAGTTACATCCATTTGTACACAGCCTTATGCAGAGAGGTTTAATATTCTGCCTGTCAAAGTTGAGAAAGATGTTATTACTGTCGCTGTTTCCGAGCCTTTTGTCCGAGAGTGGGAAGAAGACCTTAGGCACTTACATAAAAAAAAGTTTAAGCGAGTTTTTGCTAGTGCCAAAGATATTAATCGGTATATTGGTGAGCTTTATGCTTTTTCTAAGTCTGTAAAACATGCAACAAATCGTCAGTTAGATAATGGTAGTGGTCAGCTTGGAAATCTGGAACAATTACTTGAGTTAGGTCAAACTAGTAATTTAGAAGCTAATAATCAACATATTGTTAATTTGGTCAATTGGTTGTTGCAATATGCATTTGATCAACGTGCTAGTGATATTCATCTTGAACCTAGACGAGAAGAGAGTCTTGTTCGTTTTCGTATTGATGGTGTTATGCATCAGGTTTATAAGATCCCTACACCGGTTATGGGGGCGGTGATTAGCCGGATAAAAACATTGGGACGTATGGATATTGCAGAGAAAAGAAGGCCTCAAGATGGAAGGCTTAAAACTAGAAATGATAAAGGAGAAGTAGAGTTAAGATTATCTAGTATGCCTACAGCTTTTGGAGAAAAGATTGTCATGCGGATCTTTGACCCAGAAATTTTATTACGGAATTTTTCAGCATTAGGTTTTAATAAGCTTGAAAAACAAGTGTGGGGGGATATGAGTCATCAGGCTCATGGAATCATACTTGTAACCGGTCCCACTGGATCAGGTAAAACAACAACGTTATATTCAACGTTAAAGCAACTTGCAACCCCAGAAGTTAACTTATGTACTGTGGAAGATCCTATCGAATTAATTGAACCAAGTTTTAACCAAATGCAGGTAGATCATAAGATAGGTTTGGATTTTTCATCAGGAATACGAACGTTAATGCGACAAGACCCCGATATCATAATGGTCGGGGAAATTCGTGATTTAGAGACTGCTGAAATGGCTATTCAAGCTTCTTTAACTGGGCATTTGGTTTTATCTACCTTACATACTAACAATGCCGCTTCTGCAGTTACACGATTGTTAGAAATTGGGGTAAAACCTTATTTAGTGAAATTAACTCTTTTGGGTGTGATGGCTCAGCGATTAATTAGAACATTGTGTTCTAGTTGTAAAATTGAACATGTTATAACTGATGAGGAATGGAAGGTTCTGGTATATCCATTTTTAGTCGAAAAACCAGAGCAAATTTTTCAAGCAAATGGGTGTCCTGACTGTCGAAATACTGGATATTCAGGTAGGGTAGGGATTTATGAAATATTCAAAAATACACCTCTGATACAAAAACTAATTACAGATGATTGTGATGCAAATAGTATTACCAAATTAGCTTTAAAAGATGGAATGAAAACCTTGAGATTAAGCGGGGTAGAAAAAATTTTGGGAGGAGTGACATCAATAGAAGAGGTTCTTCGGGTAGCGCCTGAGAATGTTGAAATTTAAAGGCCGCTCTTAGTTTTGATAAGTCACTAAGAGCGGACATTTGAAGACGATTAAATTTTACCGTCTAACCCCATTTGGAAATATTTATGGGTGATTTTGTCTTGATTATCTAGTAACCAGTCAATATCAGGAGTATTGGTCATGGCTTTATGAATAGCTTGAGCCGTTGCTTTGCGATGAATATCAAATAAAATTTGATGGTCAAGATTATCATCAGTTGCTACGCTTGGGTTTAACCATACGGAGCAGATGATACCCAAGTCATTTGCTTTTTCTTTTGGTATATCACCCGCACGAACAGCATCTAAAACACCATTGGCTATAGCTGCTTGAACTGTACCCATTAAAATATTAGTGTAACGAGAGTTTTTTACTGTGACTTTACTTACCATTAAAGTCACTGGTCGTACTTGAATATCAGTGTTTAAAATAGCAAAAACTTTTGAATGGCCACTAGCTTGATCACCTGTTAATGTCGCAAGTGCGGTTCCAACGGGACCGTCTAGTTCGCCAATAACAATTTCTGGTTCAGCTGCTGTACCAGGAGGTCCGCCGGCAACTAGTGATTCTCCAGTACGCATAACAATTCTTTCGCTCATGAATGACTCCAAAATAAATACATAAAATAAATTTAAGTCGTTAGAATACCATGAAATTGCTTTATTCTTAACAGTCATGAAACAAAAATTATCAATAACTGATCATAGTAGAGACATCGCTGGTTTAAAGTATATTTATCCAGTAATTTCCAGAAGAGCAGGGGGATTGTCGATAGGTATTAATGTTAATATTAATAATGCCTGTAATTGGCGATGTGTTTATTGTCAAGTACCAGGATTAATTAGGGGAGCTGCACCGGATATTGATTTACAGTTATTAGAAAGAGAGTTAAGGTTTTTTCTAAAGCAAGTGTTAGGTGGTCATTTTTTTGATCAATTTAATGTGCCAGAAGAATTACAAGTGATTAAAGATATTGCTATTTCAGGAAATGGGGAGCCAACGAGTCTAAAGCAATTTGATAAAGTGATCGAATTAATAGGTGAAGTTGCTTCAGAGATGGGCGTGTTTCCAGAAAGTCATTTTGTATTAATAACGAATGGTAGTCTGATCAATCAACCTAATGTGCAAGCAGGTATAAAAGCGTTAAACCATTATCAAGGAAAAGTTTGGTTTAAGTTAGATAGTGCAACTGAACATGGTAGAAAACTGATTAATGATACGAACCAGTCGATAGAAAAAACATTGAATAATTTAAAAGTATCCGTTAATTTATGTGAAACAATTATACAGACGTGTATTTTGGATTACTTAGATAAGGAAGATGCTCAGGCAGAACGTAAAGCATATATTGAATTGTTAATGAATATAAAGAAACAAAAATTACTTTTAAAAAAGGTTATGCTGTATACATTGGCGAGGCCTTCTTTTCAACCAGAAGCAGATAAAATAAAAAAAATAAATGCTGAGGAACTTAAACAGTTTGCTGGACAAATAAGAGACTTAGGCTATTTTGAGGTGAGTGTCAGTTTATGATTTATGCTATTGCATCAAAAAGTGAGCCTCGAGTTTTTTGATCTGTTTCTATTATCTTAACTGCTGCTGATGTTTCTATTTCGGCTTCTTTTAAACTAAGTATTGGCTTAATTAAATCACTAGAATTAAACTCGGCACTGCCAACCTCATTTTTTGCTACGGGTAGTGTGGCAATAGTATGATTAGCAGTGGCTGCTTTATACTGAGTATTTGTAATTAAACTAGTTGCGCTTGATATCGTATTACTAATCATTTCAATCCTCTTTCTCAGAACATGAAAACATCATACTCTCACTATAGTCTCTTTTGAAAGAGGGAGATTTAAGTTTTTTTTAAAAGTGTGACCGTCTCCCACAAACAATTAGGATTGTGAAATGTACTTCAATATTTCAACAATTTGTTGAGGTGTTTCGGTAACAGCAAGTGCTGCAGCATCAATTTCTTTTAATGGATGAGTTAAGTCTGGGTCATGAAGAATTATGGTAGGTATTCCTAAGCTTGTGGCGATGCCTGCATCAAAGGCCGCATTCCATTGTTTGTATTTATCTCCAAATTTTATAATAACGATATCTGATCGATTAATGTAGCTGTTGGTACGTAATGCATTAATCTTAGCTGCTTTGTGGTCTTTCCAGAAATTATTTTGCTCCACGCCTAAAATTTTTAACCCTACATTGTCGCTACTATCGTGATCAGTGATAGGCGTTAGAATTTCTATATTAAGTTGATTTTCAAGGATACCTTGTTTTATTTTTTCACGCCAATCGGTGTGGATTTCCCCAGAAAGGTAAATTGTAAAGGACATATTTTTAATTATATTGTGAGAGGTATGAATGAAATGACTTTAATAGCCTATTTCGTTTGTAAGTAAATTAGAGGGTTGAATTGCTTAATCGTTTATTTTTTATGTCTATTATTAACTGACAATAGATGATTATTTCTGTATTTGTATTTGTTGTTACAATACTAAATTAAAAATACAATTAATTCTAGTTGGATATAAGGTGCTATGTCAGAAAAACATATTTATAAAGTTATATTTATTAATAGAGACGAGGTATACGAGGTTTATGCAAAAAGTGTATATCAAGGTGATATGTATGGATTTGTAATTGTTGAAGGCTTTATATTTGGTGAAAAAAGCAGTATTGTTTTGGATCCAGGCGAGGAAAAAATAAAAGCAGAATTTGAAGGTGTTGAGAGGTCATTTATTCCATTACATGAAGTTGTACGTATTGACCAAGTTGAAAGAAAAGGTGTTGCTAAGGTCTTTACAGTAAAAGAATCATCAAAATCGAATATTTCTTCTTTATATGCTCCAGAAAAATAAAAAAATCACTGTTATTTGAAGTTAAATGAGGTACTAATATGTGTTAACTCTATAGTATTAAACGGTTATTATTTAACAACTTTTAGCTGAGGTTTTTTATGCTTTGTTTCTGAAGGAGTGGGTGGCTCATCGGTTTCTTCTGGATCAAAAACCATTCCCTTGCCGTTTTCTTTAGCATAAATAGCTAAAACAGCTATTGTAGGCGTGATTATACGCATAGGATTTCCAGAAAAACGTGCGTTAAACTGAATTTCTTCGTTACCTAATGTTAAGTCTTGTACTGCTTCTGGTCGCATATTTAATACGATTTTCCCATTTTCAATAAAATCTTCAGGTAAAACTGCATCAGGGTTTTCTGCATCAACTAGTAGGTGTGGTGTAAGCTCGTTATCTATAATCCATTCATATATTGAACGGATTAAATAGGGTTTTAATGAAGTCATTTACTTTGTGGAGCCATATCTTTTTCTGCTTGACTAAGGCTCAATTGAAACGCTTCTCTGGTAAATAATCGGTTAGAATAGCTTACAATAGCTGGGTCTAATGAGTTTAAATCTATTCCGAGGCTATGTAATCGCCATAGTAAAGGAGCCATTGCACAGTCAATTAAAGAATATTCGGGGCTCATAAAATAAGGATGAGCTTCAAAGATTGGGGTGGCAGCAATTAGACTTTCTTTTAGCATTTTTTTTGCTCTTGCTGATTTTTTTTCGCCAGAGGTAAGGATTTCATCTAAAAGTTGGTACCAGTCTTGGTCTATTCGTTTAATGATCATTCGTGCATTAGCGCGAGAAACTGGATCCATTTGGTGTAAAGGAGGGTGAGGAAACCTTTCATCTAAATATTCTGCAATTATTCGCGCGTCATACAAAACGAGATCTCGTTCTATCAGTGTTGGAGATATGCCAGTGGGGTTTAATTCTAGTAAGTCTTCAGGTGGTTCAGAAGGATCAAAAAATTCAATATCTACAGTGACACCTTTTTCATGTAATACAAGACGGGCACAATGGCTAAGTGCGCATGTTGATGTGCTAAAAAGTGTCATCACTGATTTTCGAGCAATGATATTTGTCACTGAACAACCTCTATAAGCTATTTGAACTAAAAAGACCATTATAGCATAGCTGTTTTTTTTTGGTTGTTCGGCGATATATTGAGGAAATGATTTGTATCGTACTGTGCAGGGAGGTAGTGATGATTTTTTACAGGCTCACTTTACTTAATAAAATTCCAGCTAGAAAAAAAGGGATGTTAATCAATGATTGTGTGGTTGGTTCTATTTATACTTCGTGCAGTTACGGATGCGGTTTTCTATCGGTTGATTTTTGCCCATAGACTGCGGTTGCTGAAATAGTTGCTTAGTTTGCTATGCGCCCATTTCAGCGCCTTGCTATCAACAAAAATTAACTCGCTATAAAATTCGCATCCGTAACTGCACGAAGTATACTTAAAGATTAAATGATTGGTATCATATTGCTCTCAAGTCTATGAGTTTAGAAATAGATGCTACGGTTAAATAGGTTGGAAATGTTTTTGGTAAGAATATATAAAATTAACCTATACACACATCCTTGTAAGTATAGATTATTTTGCTTAGTGAATATCTTTCCAATATTCTTTTTTAAGTAAGTAGGCAACAATACCGAACAGGAGAAAATAGAATAATACATATTTACCCATACGTTTGCGTTCTAATTGAACAGGCTCCCCTACATAAACAAGAAAGTTAACGAGTTCGGTAACCATTGTGTCAAATTGACTGCGTGACATTGAGCCAGATTCTTTAAGTTCCAAGTAGGATATAACTTCTTCTCCTTTAACGTTTCTGATAACAGGAGATTGTATCCCTTGTAATTTCCAAAGCATATTAGGCATACCGACATCTTTAAAGACAGTGTTATTTACACCAAAGGGTTTGCTTTTATCAACGTAAAAACCCTTAAGGTAACTGTATAACCAATCAGCTCCTCTAGAGCGGGCAATTAATGATAAATCTGGAGGCATAACTCCAAACCACTTTTTAGAATCATGCTCGTTCATTGCTGTATGCATTTGATCGTATATTCGTGCACCTTCAGGAGCAATTTCAGCGAGCACTGTATCTTCATCAATTTCTAAGTCTATGGCAATACGCTTGTAACGCATATGTTTGGCAGAGTGGCAACCTAAGCAGTAGGTTACATAATGCTTAGCACCTTTTTGTATCGCTTTGAAATCTGATAAATTTATATCAGCACTTTGTAAGTGAACTTTATCACCAGCTGCGAAAGATCCAAGAGGTACTAAAAGTAATAATGTGTATATAATTTTTTTCATAATTAATCCAGACTCGCTTTTATTTTTTTTAGTAATCCAGTCAATACTTCGACAATACCTGCTTTATTGGGTTTTACAGGCAGTGTTTTAGTTCCCCAGCTAGTTTTGACAGGCTCCTTAATCGTCATTTTATCAAATGATTCAACTAAAGCAGCGTACTTTTCTTCAGCATCAGGCTCGTGAGTAACACTTTTTGGAACGGGTTTAGTTTTTTCCCAGCGCGTATATATTGGCATGAGTAAGAAAAAGCCAAAATAAATTACAGTGAAAACTCTTGCCAGCATGGTATATCCTGTTGTTGCTGGTTGAGTGCCTAAGTAACCTAACGCTATAAAACTAATAACAAATAAAACAAGTGCTTTTTTAAAAATACCACCACGGTAACGAATTGACTTTACTTCACAGCGATCTAACCAAGGCAGTAAAAATAAAACTACAATAGCGCCACCCATTGCTATGACACCTGCAAATTTATCTGGAACAGCTCTTAATATTGCGTAAAAAGGAGTGAAATACCATAAGGGAGCAATGTGTTCAGGTGTTTTTAATGGATCAGCCGGAATAAAGTTAGCATGTTCAAGAAAATACCCGCCCATTTCAGGCATATAGAAAATTACGGTAGCAAAGAAGAAAAGGAAAACAGCAACGCCGACAATATCTTTGACTGTATAGTACGGATGAAAAGGAATTCCATCTACTGGATGCCCCCATGGATCCTTAGATTCTTTAATTTCAATTCCATCAGGGTTGTTGGATCCTACTTCATGCAGAGCAACAATATGTAAAAAGACAAGTATCAGTAACGCAAGTGGCACGGCTATGACGTGGAAAGCAAAAAACCGGTTAAGTGTGGCATCAGAAATAACATAGTCACCACGAATCCAAAGAGATAAGTCATCTCCAATGACAGGGATGGCACTGAATAATGAGATGATAACTTGTGCACCCCAGTAGGACATCTGTCCCCAGGGTAACAAATAACCCATAAATGCTTCAGCCATTAAGCAAACGAAAAGTAGCATACCAAAAATCCAGATAAGTTCCCTAGGTTTTTTATATGATCCGTAAATCATACCTCTGAACATATGTAGGTAAACTACAATGAAGAAGGCTGATGCTCCGGTAGAATGCATATAGCGAACTAGCCATCCCCAATTGACATCTCGCATGATGTATTCAACTGAATCAAATGCCAGTTCGGCATCTGGTTTGTAGTTCATCGTTAATAATATTCCAGTTACAAATTGATTAACTAGAACGAGGAGTGCGAGAGAACCAAAGAAATACCAGAAATTGAAGTTTTTAGGTGCATAGTATTCAGCCATGTGTTCGTTCCACAATTTTGACATTGGGAAACGTTCTAGCACCCAGTTGGTGCAATCATTTATTTTATTTTTCATGCGACTGCCTCTGTATTGTCTTCGCCAACTATGATGAGAGTGTCTGTAATATAGCGATAGGGAGGGATAACAAGGTTAGTTGGGGCAGGAACTGATCTGTAAACTCGGCCTGCTAGGTCAAAACCTGAGCCATGACATGGACAGAAAAACCCGCCTTTCCAGTCGCTGCCTAAATCATTAGGCGCTATTTCTGGTCTAAATGTTGGGGAGCAACCTAAGTGAGTACAAAGACCAACAGCAACAAATATTTCAGGCTTAATTGAACGTAACGGATTGTCACTTGCTTCAGGTTGGTCAGATTCATGAGAATTTGGGTCAGCTAACTTTTCTGTGTCGGATTCTAGAATCTCCAATACTTCTGGAGTTCTAGATAAGATCCAAACAGGCTTTCCTCTCCAAGCAACACGGATAAGTTGTCCAAGCTCTATTTTGCTGATATCAACTTCTACTGGTGCTCCTGCTGCCATCGCTTTTGCACTAGGCTGCATTTGAGAAAGAAAAGGAACTGCCAAATATCCAGTACCAACTGCTCCAACAACTGTAA
Source organism: Methylococcales bacterium (assembly GCA_023145835.1). GTDB lineage: Bacteria > Pseudomonadota > Gammaproteobacteria > Methylococcales > Methylomonadaceae > QPIN01. The sequence continues at coordinate 10,503 of JAGLDH010000037.1, read as the reverse complement.
GGGCAGAAGTTAGAAACTGGCGTTTGGACTTATCGACGCCTTCATTAGTCATGTGTAACGCTCCTCGTTATATAGGATGTATATCTAGATACATCAGTTATTATATTTATGTGAATAATATACCATTTCCACTCGTTTTTTGTTGAAGTTTGTAATGTGAGCGCAGGAATGATAGGTTTTAGTTTCTTAGAATATATTAAGTTATCAGGTTTAATAATCGTACTATTTTTTGTTTTTTCTTATACGTAGAAAACTTGCAAACTTGGGAATTCCTTTTTTTGTTTTTCCGTGGTAGGTGTAAGTAATTAATGAGCCAAGCGGAGGAGGTGATAGTCTTTGTAGATTGCTAAACCCTGTTCCGATACGAAATTGAAGGTCTCCTGGTATTGAAACTAAAATTGATCCTAACATACCCTTGAATTTACCTTTACCAGAAATATGAGCAATAACAGTAGCTTCTGCATCTAAGTATGGTTTTACTTTGAGTATATTGCTATTACGTCCAGCTTGATAAAACGAATTTTCATGATGTAGCATTAATCCTTCACCGCCTATAGAAGCAATTTTGTTTAATTCCTCATACAAAGCATGTTCACTTGTTAGACGATATTGATGGATAAGAGTTAAATAAGGGTTTATTGAGTTGTTAATGAGTTGATGAAGTATTTTTAAACGGTGAGTAAAAGATTGTTTGTTATTTGGTAGATCAAATACAGCGTAGCTGATTTTTCTCCATTCTTCATCAATTGGATGCTTTTTGGTGACTGTTCCCAGTAATTGTTGGAAATGACCTTGGCTTAGCCATAATTCACCATCTAGTGGCTGTGATGGAAAACCCTTTGTAAACCAAGAAGGTGCTGTATAAGTGTTACCCTGTTTAGAGATGAGTTTCTCACCATCCCAGTATGCACGTACACCGTCTAGTTTCTCACTTACCCAATACTGAGTTATATCAACTTGGCCTTTTTTATAAGTTTTTGCTAGCATGAGTGCTGGAGTCGAAAGATCTGCAGCATAATTGGGTGAAGACGAGAAAAAAATACTAATAAAAAACATTAAAAAATAGAACTGTTGCATGCAAAATATAGTGATGAAAATATTAAATAATGTATAGAATTTACTCTGTACTAGATAGTTTAAACTAGTTTCTGCTTAAAGTTACATGTGTGTATTATAGCGTTGAGATTTTGTGTAATAAAAAGGATAATATTTTATTAAATTTTTAATTATTTCCAACGAGCCTTTCGATTATTTTTCTAGCTTCATATTTTCTTGCTGGATTGGTTTTTTCATATGCATTTTAGTGCCAATGCCCTTTGGTTTAATTAACCCAGTAGCATAAGAAACAAATAGAGCTATAAACAAAACTAATGAAATTCCTATTCTATAGGTCAAAGCCTTAGCCGTTTTGTTAGAATGTTCTTGACCTTTGTTATTGACCAAATGAAATAGTGCTGACCCTAGACTAAAAAGTATAGATAGAAAAACAATAATAAAAAGAATTTTTATAGGCATATCAATTACAGTTGTTTGAAAATAAAGATTCTTTGATTCTAAAGTAAAAATATCAATAGATACAAATAAAAAATGAAAATAGCTGTTGCCGGAATTTCTTTTAAATTTAATCTTATTTCAGGAGGGCTTTTTTTAGCAGTTTTATCACTACTGATTTCTTTAGGGTTTTGGCAGCTTGGGAGAGCCGATGAAAAAAAAATTTTTTTAGATCAGCAAGAGTTAGCAATAGACAAAGGGAGTTTTAATTTGTTATCACTTATTGATTATGACCCAAAAAAATTACGATATAGACGAACTGAAATAACTGGCGAGTATGATCCAAATCATCAATATTTAATAGATAATCAAATAGTTAATGGGCGGGCTGGTTATTTCGTTATGACCCCATTTATACTTAAAGGGATGAAAAAAGCTGTCCTAATTAATAGAGGGTGGTTGCCATTGAATAAAGATAGACGTGTATTACCTGATATATCAATTAAAACAAAAAAAAATAGATTGATAGGTAGAATTAATAACTTTCCTGTTGTTGGAATTAAGCTAACAGGTGCTGAGATTCCTACAAAGAGCTGGCCATCAGTTGTTCAAGTTGTTGATGTTGATGTTTTATCGACTAAACTAGGTTATCCATTATTTCCCTTTCAGGTAGAATTAGACTCTACTATGAGAGAGGGCTACGCTCGAGATTGGAAAAGAAATACAGTCATGCCACCTGAAAAACATATTGCATATGCCGTACAATGGTTTGGTTTAGCAATCACCTTAACTATTTTATTTATTAGTTTTAGCCGTAAAAGTAAATGAACGAACAACATAATAAAAACAGACGTACAATTGTGCTTCTATTTTCCATGACACTCATTCCTTTTTGTATCGCTTGGTATATGTCTAGCAATGTAAACTGGATAGGAAATGGAACCAATAATGGGCAGTTAATCACACCACCAGTAACTACAAAAAGAAGTGAGTTCATAGGAGCTGATGAGTTTTCTGTACAAAATATAAAAGAATTGAATGGGCATTGGATATTACTTAATGTTTTACCCAATAAAGGCTGTAATACGCTTTGTATAGAAGCAATACATAAAACGAAGCAATTACGATTAATGATGAATAAAGATTTAGTTAGAATTCGTCGAGCTGCAATAATTCTTTCTGAAGTTAATATGGAATTAGCAAAAAATTGGTGGAAGGATGATACTAGGCTTTTAAAATTGAATCCTTCTGCATCCTTAGTTCAAAAACTAAAAAAAATAAGGAAAACAGGTGTTCCTGAAGGTATGCTTTTTTTGATGGATCCATTAGGTAATTTAATGATGCAATACGACCCTGGGTTTGATCCGTATAAAGTAAAAAAAGATCTGGGTAAATTGTTAAGAATTTCACAAATTGGTTAATATAAATGTTTAGAAAAACGACCTTATTTTCACTTGTTATAGCACTGGCTATTATTGTTTTAGCATCCTATGTTCGATTAACTAATATAGGGAGTGGATGCCTTGATTGGGCTGGATGGCCTGGGTGTTATGCTAATACGATAAGCCTTAGTGGGCAAGTTACCGGCCTTGAAAATACAGTTGAAGTAAAAGACAGTATAAAACAAAACAGTTATTTGTATTTTGTTGGATTGTTAGGTGTTTTAGTCTTCTTTTTGACAATAACTGCTTGGAAACAGAAACAAGGGCGCGTCGCTACAATTGCCTTGTTTGGTGTATTATTGTTTTTTGTTTCATCACAAATGGCCTTGGGTTTGTGGACTGTAAAACTGAAGGTTATGCCTCTTATTATTACAGGCCATCTGCTGATAGGATTCGTTGCTTTTTGGATTTTATTTTTACTTTATTTAAGAGCTAACCCAATTAATAGAGTTGTTCAGCAATCAACAACTTTTGGTCTTAAATCATTAACTCAGATTGTAATGATTATCTTGTTGTTTCAAACAGTTATTGGTTTTTGGGTTAGTTCAAATCAGGCTGGGTTGGTTTGTGCAGGCTTTCCTCAATGTAATAATGCGTGGGTTCCAAAAGCAGACTATCTAGGAGCATTAAATCTTTTTTCTGGCTTTAGTAATGGCTATACTGGGGTGTTGTCGTTTGATGGCCAGGTTGCAGTACACTGGCTACATAGAGTCGGTGCTCTAGTCTGTTTTCTATTGCTTACCTTAGTGATGTTGTTTGCAACATCAGAGAATAACCCTAAGCATGTCCGAAGATCGGGTGTGGTTTTAAGCATATTGTTACTAGTACAAATATTATTAGGTGTTTATAGCGTTAAATTGGAATTACCACTATGGGTAACTATTTTTCATAATATTTTTGCAGCATTATTAATGTTGCCATTAATCACTATTAGCTATTATAAAAAATATAGTTTTGAGGATTTTTCTTATGAAATAGATGATGATACTATATTTGTAGATGAAATTACGGTAGAGACAATTGAGCCTTCACTTGATACAGAAGTGGTAGAAGAGCCTTATATTGAGCCTACTCAAGAATCGCTATATTTACGATTAAAAACACAGTTAAAGAAAACAAGAACAGGTTTAGGTGGTGTTTTTTCCAGCATTTCTTTAGGCCAAAAAGAAATTAATTCAGATTTATTAGAGGAAATTGAATCAAGTTTATTAATGGCTGATGTTGGTGTCGAGGCGACTACTGAGATTATTTCTCGTTTGACAGCAAGTATTGAGCGAAACCAATTGAATGATGGAAAAGCACTAGAAAGTAAATTAAAGGAAATGCTACTGGAAATGTTGGAGCCATGCAATCAAACACTTGAAATTCCAAAACTAAATACTCCTTTTGTGATTTTGGTCGTCGGGATTAATGGCGTTGGTAAGACAACAACAATTGGTAAGTTAGCAAAACGATTACAAGTGCAAGGGCACAGTGTAATGTTGGCAGCGGGTGATACCTTTAGAGCTGCTGCAGTCGAACAATTGGAAACATGGGGAGAACGAAACAATGTTCATGTCGTTGCTCAACATACTGGAGCAGATTCTGCTTCTGTCATTTATGATGGTGTACAATCAGCAAAAGCAAAAGGAATTGATGTTTTAATTGCTGATACAGCAGGTCGATTGCATACAAAATCCAATTTAATGGAAGAGTTGAGTAAAATAAAAAGGATTATGGGGAAAGTGGATGACTCGGCTCCTCATGAAGTTTTATTAGTTCTTGATGCAGGAACAGGACAGAATGCATTATCACAAACAAAAATATTTAATGAGAGTGTTAAACTATCAGGGCTAGCATTAACTAAGTTAGATGGTACTGCAAAAGGAGGGGTGATTTTTGCTTTAGCAAAGCAGTTTGAACTCCCAATACGATTTATAGGTGTAGGTGAAGGCATTGATGATTTACAAGATTTTAATGCCGAAGCTTTCGTTGATGCACTGTTTGTAAAAGATTAAAATTATGCTTAAATTTGATCATGTAAGTAAGCGGTACTCAGATGGGGGGGATGCATTGAGAGATGTGAGTTTTCATTTGAAAAAAGGTGAAATAGCTTTTTTAACAGGGCATTCTGGTGCAGGAAAGAGCACATTGCTCAAATTAGTTGCAATAATGGAATTATGTAATCAGGGGCATATATTATTGGATGGTCAAAATTTAAGTAAAGTTAAAAAAAAATACATTCCTTTTGTCCGTAGAGATTTAGGGTTAATATTTCAAGATAATAAATTATTAAATGATAGAACAGTATTTGATAATGTTGCATTACCATTAATTGTATCTGGCTATAGAATTCAGGAAGTTAGTAGAAGAGTTAGAGCGGTACTAGACAAAGTTGGATTGTCGGGGAAAGAAAAAAAATTTCCTTTGGCTTTATCTGGAGGAGAGCAGCAACGAGTTGGTATCGCCCGTGCTTTTGTGAATAAACCTAAATTGATCTTAGCCGATGAGCCAACTGGAAATTTAGACCCAGAATTGTCTAAAGAAATAATGGGAGTTTTTGAACAATTTCAAAAGGTTGGGGTAAGTGTTTTGATTGCAAGTCATGATGAAAATCTCGTTAGCAAAATAGGACACCGTGTTTTAACATTGGATCATGGTCAATTAGTCACGAGTTAATTATGAAGCGTACAGCGGCTAAGTCACAAAATAATAATCAGTTTTATGGGCAAGTACGCGCATACTTTCATATACATGCGCATGCTTTATTTTCAAGTTTAGGGCGTTTAGTTAAAACCCCGTTTACCTCTATAATGACAATTTCTGTCATGGCTATTGCTATGACATTAGCAGCAAGTTTTTACCTGTTTGTTGATAATATGGAAAAATTAACAGGTAATTTAGAGTCAACAAATCAAATCTCGTTATATTTAAAACCCGATGTTAGTGACAAGGAAAGCAAAGGCCTAGCTAATGAAATTAGAAAGAATAGTAGTATAAAAAAAGTCGACTTAATTTCTAAAAAACAAGCGATGGATGAGTTTAAAACATATAGTGGTTTTGGAGATGCACTTAGTATACTTGAAACTAATCCATTACCCATCGTTATACAAATATTGCCTAAGAATAGTTTGAATGATGTGCTTGGTATAGAAAATTTGATGATGAGTTTTGCTCAATATTCCCAAATAGATTTTGTAAAAATGGATATGGGATGGGTAAATCGATTACATTCGATTGTACAACTTATAAAGCGTAGTGTTTTTTTGCTAACAGTACTGCTGAGTGTTGCAGTTATATTTATTACTGGAAATACAATAAGGTTAGAATTACAAAACAGACGAGATGAGGTGTTAATTGAAAAATTAGTTGGTGCAACTCATTCCTTTATTCAGAGACCTTTTTTATATACAGGTTTTTGGTTAGGTTTTATTTCAGGAATAATGGCTTGGCTTTTGGTAACGGCAATGGCATTGATTCTGCAAAATCCTATTGAAAGATTATCCTTGTTATATAAAGGCTCCTTTGAAATGAGTTTTTTAAGTTTTTTTGATACAGCTATATTGTTATTTATAGCCTCATTCTTAGGTATATTAGGAGCTTGGGGCGTATTAGGTTATCAAATTGCACAAATTAAGCCAAAATAAACTTTCAAATTATGAAGATGGAAGATTATGCTTTTTTAAAGTAATTTAAAAGTTGAACTTATAAAATTAATAGCACTCCTATTGATAGAATGCTAAAATTTAGAGAATTTAACTTTAAGAGGCTTATATGACTAATACATTGGCTTTACCCACTAACTTGTCGGTTGGAACATTTGACTCATACATAAGTACAGTGAGTCATATACCTCAATTAACACCTGAGCAAGAGCGTGAATTGGCTGTTCGTTACAGAGAACACGGAGATCTTGAAGCTGCTCGTAAATTAGTTATGTCAAATCTTCGTTTTGTTGCGCATGTTGCAAGAGGATATAGAGGGTATGGTTTACCTTTAGCAGATGTAATGCAAGAAGGAAATGTTGGTTTAATGAAGGCAGTGAAACGATTTGACCCAGAAGTAGGTGTGCGATTGGTTTCTTTTGCAATTCATTGGATTAGAGCAGAAATTCATGAATATGTGATAAAAAATTGGCGTATTGTTAAAGTTGCTACCACCAAAGCACAACGTAAGCTATTTTTTAATTTGAGAAAATCAAAAAAAGGATTGGGTTGGCTTTCAAAAGAAGATGCAGAAGCAATAGCAGAAAATCTAAATGTCGATCTTAAAATAGTTTACGAAATGGAAGAACGTCTTGATGGTCGGGATATGTCATTTGACTTACCAGTAGATGATTCTTCGGAAGAAAGTATTTCTGCTCCATCTAACTATTTAGAGCAACATGATGGCGACCCGGCTTTGTTGCTTGAAAAAGCAGATTGGAGAGGGCACAAAGAAAATTTATTATCGCAAGCTCTAGATGGACTAGATGAGCGTAGCCAAGATATTTTGAATAGTCGTTGGTTGTCAGAAAAGAAAGAGACTTTACATGAGTTAGCTAATCGATATGGTGTTTCAGCTGAAAGAATAAGACAATTAGAAAAAAATGCGATGAAAAAAATAAAAGATGCAGTTGTTTTGGAGGCATGAGTTTAATAATTTTGTAGCATTATAATGAATAATTATTTATAATAAAGGATTGTGCCGGGGTGGCGAAACTGGTAGACGCGTTGGATTCAAAATCCAATTTCTTCGGAAGTGTCGGTTCGATTCCGACCCTCGGTACCACAAAATAATTCGGATAAGTCCGAGATAAATTAAAACCCTTAATGTTTTATAACCTTAAGGGTTTTTTTATGTCTGTAGAAACCTGATTGAATATATAAAAAAAATTGTAACAAAGTGAAATTGTTATGGGCGAGAAGATATCAATAATGAGCTAAAGGGAGGGACTCAATCTTTCTTCCTAATTTAGATCATGAGGTCTCTGGAAAATATTATAATTAAAACAAAATATCACTCTATTTAAATACTATAATACTGATTATTGATATAACGAAGTATAAAATTGTTGTTGTGTTTTTTAATAATTTGAATGGACTCAAAGAAACCATAAAATAATTTAGATGAAATTAACAAATCTATATTATTATATTACCTTAAAAACTTGTTGGTTTTTATTTGATGCGGATGGTTTTGGCTTGAGAGGTGAATACTTCTTATTGAATGAATTTAGCCAAAAAAGCCTATCTGGTTTTTAAGGTAAATTGAAGTAAATATTACAGAGGTTAATAGTTATGGATCGATTATTTCTTATTATTTTTAAATGAATACATCTATTTATATGAATTACTGGTTTAGTATTATATGTTTGTTAGTTTTTTCAAACACAGTGGTTGCAGTGATTAGTGAAGAAAATATTCTAGAAATAACCTTATTAAAAGAACAAGGTGAAAAGTCATTTCAACAAGGTGATTTCGAAAATGCCATTATTCAATGGACTGGTCTAGCTACAAAATATAGTGAAGGGAATAATAAAACCAAGCACGGTGAAGCATTGATTAAACTTGCTAGTGCTCATTATGCTTTAGCTCAATACTCTGTATCAATAAAAGTACTTGATAAAGCTAGTAAACTCATAGATAGCTCTCAGCAAAAAAATTCCGTTATGAATAGACTGGGAGCAACTTACCTTGCCATGGGGAACTACTCTAAAGCAAACGAATTCCTTCAGAGTAGTATTGATAAGGCTCGCATTAATAAGGAAGATGTTTTACTTATTGAATCCCTTAATAACCTAGGCGATTTAAAGGTCAAAAAAGGGGAGTTTAATCTGGCATTAGATCTTTATTCAGAAAGTATAAAAATAGCTCAGGTCATAGATAATAAACAACTTATTGCAAAATCTTCAGTTAATATGGCGGTCGCCGCTTTTGAAATAGAAAGTAAAGATAATGTGGGTGCTAAGTTGTCAAAGGCTAAAATGTATTTAGAAGAAACAGAAGATGATCATGATAAAGCTTTTGGGTGGATTTCTCTTGGGAAGATAGGGATAAAACTAGTAAAAAGTACATTAAGTGATAAGTCTGACTGGCAATCATTTGCACACTATGCTTTTAAACAAGCAGAAAGGATAGGAAGGCAAATCTCAGATGTTAGAGCTATTTCATATGCAAAGGGTAACCTTGGAACGATTAATAGTGACAGAAGAGAGTATGGAGAGGCTTTGCATTTAACTCAAGAGGCAATTAACGCCATTAAAAAATTGCATGAGCCTGAAACGCTATACCGATGGCAATGGCAAAAAGGCCGTATTTTAAAAGTAAAAGGTAACAATAAGTCTGTAATTTTAGCTTATCAACAGGCTGTTAGCACTTTAAATTCAATATGTAATAGTTCGCCAAGCCAGACATCACATACTCGAACTTTTCATGAAGATTTGAGACCACTTTATTTAGAATTACTGGATTTGTTATTCCAAGCTAATGATAGCCTTAAAGAAGGTAGTGAATACCAACAAAATTTGCTAGAAATTTGGAATGCAGTTGAGCAACTTAGAGCTGCTGAGTTACAAGACTATTTTAAAGATGTCTGTGTTAGTGACTTACAAAAAAAGATAAAGGCTTTAGATAAAATAGATCCACAAACGGCCATTATTTACCCTATATTATTTGAAAATAGAGTGGAAATATTACTAAGTGTATCCAGCGGGCTAAAACGTTTTACAGTACCTATTAATCGTAATGATATGATTAATAAAATACAATTATTTCGTCGAAAACTAGAAAATCAGACAACGCAAGAATACCTTCCTCATGCGCAACAACTTTACCAATGGTTGATTGATCCGTTACAAACATCATTAAGTAAACATAAAATTGATACTTTAGTGATGGTGCCGGATGAGTTTTTTCGAACGATTCCTCTCGCTGCACTTCATGATGGAGAAAAATTTTTAATTGAAAATTACGCCATTGCAAGTGCGCCAGGGTTAAGTATTGCAGATAATAAAGCTATTACAGTTGATAATGAAAAAATACTCGCAATGGGTGTCTCTGACGCAGTACAAGGCTTTTCTGGGTTACAGAATGTAAAAACTGAGTTAGCCGATATAAAAAAAATCCTTGGTGGCAAAGTGCTACTAAATAATAGTTTTTCATTAAAGAGTATGAAAAAGGCATTACAACAAACCCCTTATCACTATGTGCATTTTTCTTCCCACGGAGCATTTACAAATAAAGATCAAGAAAACTTTATTTTAACTTTTGATAGTAAATTAAACATGGACAGATTAAGACAGCTGGTTGGGTTAAATAAGTTTAGAAAAAAACCTGTCGAGTTACTGGTGTTTAGTGCTAGCCAAACAACGGCAGGTGATGACCTTGCTACACTAGGAATGACTGGAATAGCTATTAAAACAGATGCTCGTAGTGCTGTTGCAACTTTATGGCTTGTTAATGATAAAGCAGTTTCTTTATGGATGAAAAGGTTTTATAGCCAACTTAAAAAAGGAGAGGTTACAAAAGCTCAAGCTATCAAAAATGTACAAGTGCATTTGATTAAAAAAACCTCTTATAAACATCCTTTCTTCTGGTCACCTTTTTTGTTA
>JAGLDH010000036.1 GCA_023145835.1 Methylococcales bacterium | reverse complement strand
TAGGCGATGAATTCCCTCGAAATTCCATTTTCCTCGTTGGATAGGTATTCCACTGTTTCATCGCTGAGATTGGTTTTTAAAGGGCTCTCAACGTTTGGCGGAAGATTCTTGCTAATCAGGTACTATTATACAAAAACAATGTCTTAGTAAGTAAAATTATTGTTAAAAATCAACACTTACCTTTATTTATGAACACCATATTCCTTTAAATGCCAAACATGTTTTTTATTAGCATCCTTTCCTTTGTACTCTAAATCTGCCCAAATATTTGATGATCCAAAAACTGCTGTTGGCATATGAATATCTAAATTATTATCTACGGTCGTTTTATTATTAGGTAAGGGGTCTTTATTCTCTCCACTTAGAGAAGGGATTTCAAACTTATAATTTTCAACCAAACCTTCATAAATTACAGTAAATTTTTCTTTAATATCAAACCGTTTTCCTTCTTCAGTCGCTTTTTGGTCTAATATCAATGTTTTTCCTACAAATAAACTACCGCATAGGCTGACGCCATCCCCAGAATGAAGCTCTATATCATCAAACTGCTTTCCATTTTGAACTACCGTGAAATTTGCATCACAAACATTAGAGCCATCATCATTATTTGGTTCAATTCTTACTAAAGGGGTATAACCATTTGATGATAATTTTTGTCTCCAAAATATAATAGAGAAATCTTCTCTAAAACGAGTTGATATATCAAATTTATAATTGGGTGTTCCAGGGCTTTCTGGCAGTACATTTTGGACAATATATTTAGATTTACCAGTAAGCGAATCGTTTCGTTTACTGTTTAGTAAAAGGTTATTGTATTTTATCTTAAGCTGGTGTAATTCTTCACTCGCAGATATTGTTTGCTCTGCTACTGCACTCCCTAGGCTATTAAGAATAAACACGCCTACAAATAAACTTTTTTTAATTTTCATTTTATTCTCCTAGGTATACTAAAAATCAACTATATCACTTCTTTAATTCAGAAAAAACTTTATTACTTCAAAAAAATATATTTGAATAAAGATTATGACGACACATTATTCTGCATTAAATTTATTACACATAAAAAACAATCATTTATAAATAAAAACATCATATTTATCCCAATTAATATTTGCAGTCCCCTTTTAAAAATACATTTATCCAATGTTTTTTTACTTCAAATAATCTACACCAATATCTCTCATCTTATCTTCATGATGAAAATATTTATATTTAGGTAAAGCTTCAAGGTTATGACAATCTACACAAAAAGTATCTTTTACGCCTTTATGACGTAAAAAGCTATTTAATGCATTTCCTTCAATATTTTCTTGTTTTTTATAATCAAGCATTGTGGGTGTTTTTTTCTCATGCTTATCTCTAGGTTTCCACGTATGTGGCTCATGACAAGTAATACATGCCATGACCCCCATATTTGATTCTTCATCAATTTTTTCAGTCTCTTTTACTAACAATGGCATCACCTCAGAGTCTGATCGTAAAATCATATCCTTATGTGGATGCCCATAATGCTCAATAGGTTTGTCTTTTCCTATCGACTTTTCATTATCCTGATGACAATTCATACAAAGTTCGTCTACTGCTAATGTTGGCGCAGTATCATCCCTCTCTTTTTTATTGACAACTATCGCTGCATTTAGGTAGGGTTGTTTAGCTTTCCCTTTATGCATACTATGGCATGAACCGCAGGCTCCCGATTGAAGAGGTGTTTCTTCAAATTGATTTTGTGACTCTTTCGCTGTCACCCTAAAATCATGATCAGTCCCTATCACACGTTGTTTATCTTTATGACAGTTTTCACACAACGCGCCATTTTTATGATCCACCAATAAAGCAGGTGTATTAGGTTTACCATTATGTATCGAATGACAGCTTAAGCATCCCATCTGTTTGACTTTTTTATCCCCAATTTTCACTTCTTCTTCTAAGTCTTCATTCATTGTATGTATGCCTTTTTTCTTAGAATCATCAGGATCTTCAGCATGATGACGCTCATGACAATCTACACACAATTTTTCAGCTTCTTTGATTTTATCTGGGAATAAAAATGTCCCTTCCGTGCCATCATGAACACTATGACAACTTTGACAGGTTACTTTTTTAGTTTTTTCTCCTCTATGTTCTACTGGTTCTTCCAATTTAACATTAACAGGATGGACACCTGCTTTTCGTGCACCTTTTTTACCATCAGGAGACTGACGTTTATGGCATTCTCCACACATCTCGCCATTTTCGTCACTGACAGGCACCAAATTATCTGTTTTACCACCATGTACTTGGTGACAGCTCTGGCAAACCATTTCTCCATATGCCCCCAACATAGCGCCGCCTTCAGAAAAACTTTTGGGTAATCCTTTTTGTAAATGAGGGTCTTTAGAAAAATCACCTGATTTATCACCTTTGGGTGGTTTAGCTAATATAAAACCAAGAGGATGATTTACGCCACGTTTCTTTTCATCTCGTTCTCTTGATTTTTCTTCATTACTTTCATGGCAATTTTCACACATGTCACTTTCATCATTAATGATGCGCATCCATGAATTTGTATTATTGACATATAAAGTTGGTTGTTCATTTTCTGAATTATGCGGTGTATGACAGGTTGTGCATAACATTTCCTTATCCGCTAATAATGGATGTTCTTCTGGAATATCATCATCTCTCGGCAAATCTTTTTGCCTTTTTTTCTTTTCATCATCGGGATCATACACCGTAGGGTGTTGACCTCCATTCGGAATAGCGTGGCGAGATTCAAACACTACGCCATGATGACAGCTATAACACATATCTGAAGAAGCAACAGGCTCAGCCCCCTGCTTATCCTTTAATTGCTGGTCATCAGAAAAGCCCCAAGAAAAATGACACCCAATACAATTCTTACGTGATAAATCAGGTGATTGCCGCGATATTTTCAATCCAGCTTCATCATGCATTTGATAACTTAACTGAAGTTTATGTACCTTATTAGTCGCAGCATCAACAACATATAAACCGTTAGTATCAACCCATAGGCCTACAGGTGTAGAAAATTTTAAGGGTTTCCCATCTCCATTTTTTAAAACACCTCGGTACTGCCCTCTTTCAAAAACTGCAATCGTCCCTAAATATGCATCACTAACATACTGATAGCCTAAAGCATCGATTGCTATCCCATTCGGACGATATAAAACATCGACTGCAAACTCACCTTCCTGAGAAAAATACTGCCCTCGTGAATTAAACACTTGCACACGTCCGTTAATGACATCAACTACATGCAGATAATCATCTTTATCAATGGCAATTTGATAAGGAAATTGAAACTTTCCTGCCTGTTCCCCTCGTTCCCCCGCACATTGTTGCTTTACAGTTAGGTTCAGCTCATCCTCTAATTTAATTAAGCATAAACGGTGATGTCTTCGGTCACTGTAGACTAATGTCCCATTTACAATACTGACTGCAATAGGTTCTGGCCAATGACGCTCAGGTACTGTAACAGGCAAATTAATAATATTATTGAGCACGCCTTGGTCGGACAATACAACAATCCTATGCTGGACTGCATCAGCTATATACAACTTTTCATTTGCCCAACTTAACCCGACTGCCTTAGTAAAATCAGGTATTTTCTCACCTGAAATAATCTCAGATAATTGTTTTCCTGCTGCTGAAAAGACGATAATTCGGCTTTTCATTCCATCCAAAACGAAGATACGGCCATCTTCTGACGTCGCAATCGCCGTTGGTTGATCAAAATCAGCCTGCATAACATGCTGATGATTAACAAAAGGGAGCTGAACTTCTTCAGACCATGCTGATAAAGAGTAGAGCAGTCCAATCAAAAAAAAGCTTAACTGTTTCATCATTTTAGTAAGCTGTTAATTCTAATTTTTTGATCATCTTCGGTATATCGTTTAAAAAACTGAGGAATAATATGTGTTTGCATCCTTTTAACTTGCTTTTTATTAGCCCCTAATGCCTTTAAATCCAGTAAAGGTTCTTCTGTCTGATGACACACTTTACACTCAGGCCCTTTTTCTTTTAAAGGAGCATGTATCTTAGCTCGGCGAGTGACTTTGTCCTCAAAACCCCCTTCTTTCCAAATATTTAATGATTCTTTCGCAAAGTCATGGTCACGTAAAATCAGAGCCATTTCATTTTTATAGAAAGGGGCAATTTTATCCATCACATCGGTTTTTCTGACTTTTTCTTCCGCTCTTTTAGGAATATCATCCTTGTTAATAGCTTGACGAAAAAGTGCTACAGAGGGTGTTAATACTTGTTTTGTACGGTAATCTAACCATTGATAAGTAAAGGTTACATTTTCGGGCCGCATATGGCAGGTTTCACAGGCTATAAATTCTGTATGCATATTTAAAAAAGCTCTAGACCTAAGGTTTTTAGTATGTGGTGGCGATAAGTGGCACCCTGTACAAAATGTCTTGCTTAATGAATCTTTTTCCCACTCATCCCGTTTATGAAAAGGGGGGATTTCAAGCTCATCCAGTACTTTAATATCCTTATGTTCTTTAACTTTATCTCGTGATTTCTGTAATTTTTCAGCACTTATTTCAATGGATTTAGCGGCTTGCAAATAATAACTCTCTGCATGTACAGTTGTACCACCTAATAGGCAGAAACAGAGAATCATAAAGACTAGTTTTCTCATATTACTCCCCTTTTTTATCATTTTTTGACTCTGTTCCAGAGCCATGTGGCTTTAATTTTATAACGTTCTTACTCGTATTCTCTGTGCTTTTCGTTACGGGTGTTGTCTCTACTGTAGGAGAACTTTCCTGTTTAACAGTAGATTTTCTTGCTGTAACTCTAGCCTTCTTAGATTTTCTTCCAATCATCACTCTTTCAAAACGATCCCCACCTAGAATGGCAATAATTTTTTTATTATGTCGATAAAATAACCACCAAATTAAGCTACCTACCATAAAAATAAGTGTCGCTAACAAAAATGGCCAAGCACTCCAAAACCAAGCGGATGATTTCAATAATTCATTTTCTAAGGGGCTCCCAACCTTTCCGATGTCAATCATTGACATATCATGCATATCAGTTTCTACAAAACCAGTGTTACCCGGTTTTTTTGCGTATCCATGACAATCAGATTGCCCGCATGTATTTTTTAATTCATCGCTATGACTGGCTGATTTTTCATCTTCGTAATGACCTATATTATGTCGCCAATCCGAAGGAGCATGGCAATCAATACAGGATGCACCATATTCAGAGTCTGCAATTAATAATCGACCATGTAGTGTTTTCTTATAAGACTCTACTGCATGGATAAACCGTTCACTAGGAGGATGTTTTTCTTTAGTCTCTGGATCTTCAATTTCGACATCGCGCATTTTTTCAACATCGCCATGACAATCCATACATAATTTATTACTCTCATTTTTTACCCAACGAGAACCAACAAACCGACGTAAAATATGCCCACCAAACTGCCCCATCCATGCTTTACCTTGATGGCAAGTTCCACATTCTGTTTCTGCGTGATCAAAAGCGTCTTTAAAATTTTCTAGTTGTGATTCTAAAATATATAAGGTATTACTATGACAACGACGACATGAAGGGTCTTGCTCTGTTTCTATTTCTTCTAGCCTATTTCCACCAGCCAAATCTTTAAACCAACCATCCCCATGAACTGATTTTTCCATTTCTTTATGAATAGGTTTATGAGTATAAGGTTTACCTTCCGAGGGCTCTTCCACATGGCAAGATTCAGTACAATCCGCATAGCCATTTTCTACTTTATGAGGATAATCAACAATTTTACGATGACAATCTTTACAAGGGACACTGCCATGTAATGAGCTGTAATAATGACTTCTATCTATTGAAATACTACGGGTAACCCCTTTTTTATCTATAAAAGAGAGCCCCTCTAATGCATGACAAGACATGCATCCATCTGGGTCACTATACCGAGGTGCAGCTTGCAGAGAAGTGAGTAAAAATAGACTAGAAATAACTAAAATAGCTTTTAACATGTTGGATCAACTTTAATTTTAGTATTGAAATTATTTTTCTTATTCATTATAAAAATGATCCAGCGATGACAACGGATAACACTGACAATAAAATAAAAGCATTAACCATTCTTGCTCTACTATGTGATTTAAAGGTTGATGCCTGAACATCGGCTTTATTGGGTGTAAAGTTCAGTACTTGCCAATCAGGTTGTGGGTATATTTCAACACCTTTTTTAATTCGTTTGGGTTGAGAATGATCAGGTACAGTCGTCCATGCTAAGGCATTCCAGTCGCAGACATCGACACATTCATGACAAGACATGCATGATAATTGATCTATAACGGCAATTTTATCAACCATAGTAATTGCGCCACACATACAATCACGGGCACAAATATTACACCCTGTGCAACGTTCTTCTTCGATACGGATACGACGTGTAAATTTAAGTTTCGATCCTAATTTATTAACTAAGCCATCTGCCGCACCAATAGGACACATAAATTGGCAATAAGCGCGCCCTTTACTTGCAAAAAAACCAAGCAATAACAATAGCCCTAAATTAACCAACCCTACGCTAGAAACAAAATAAACCATGCCACGATATTCTCCGCTTAACGCTTCAACTAATCGTGGAATAGTAATAAAGTTACATAAGGTACATGCACTAATCCCTAAAGCAGGCATCGCGACTAAAAAGAAACCAAAATAGCCATAACGGATTTGGACTTGGGGTAACGAACGAAATTCAATTTTCCAACGATCATTCATCATGCGAGACCCCAGTTCAGCCAATCCACCGACTGGACATAAATAACCACACCAGATTCGTCCGTAGAAAAAAGTCGTCAGCATAATAAGTGAAAAAGCCATCACACCAATCGATGCAGCATTAACATGGACGAAAAAATCATCCCAAGTCATTCCCGGAAAATAGAGGTAAAATCGTCGCATACATAATGTGCCACATAAATCATCTGCGCCCACAAGTTGTGGTAAAAATGCGATTGGCCCAATTAAGCAAGCACTGGCTAACAATATCATGACGTACCGGTATTTTTGCATGCCCGGAATAGCTTTTAAATTTTCTAGTACTCTCATAATATTTTCCTCTTATTGCTCAAAGGTATGACAACTCAAACATAATTTTCCATTTTTCGCAGGCAAGCGCAGTAATGCCTCATTCTCTATCCGTTGATAGCCAACTTTATAATTAGTTTTTAACTTCTGATTCAATTCATCCATTCGAACTGATTTATCCGCCTGAAAAACTTCAGACCATGGGTGTTTTTTATACGTAATTCCCTTTTCTAAATCATCAATCTCAACCTGTTTTCCAGCAGGTTTATTAACATCAATGACTCCGCGCTGATGAGGCGTATGACAACTGATACACATCACTTCTCCTTTTTCACTCAATGGGATAAAAATATCCTGCTTTTTCCTCATTTCTTTTAAATGCTTCACCATATCTTCACTTTCTGGTTTTACTTGATGCTCTACAGAATTAAAATGTGGAGACTTCAAGTGACAGCCATAACAAATAGTTTCCATCGGCATCCGTAGCTTTAAGTCCTTTAGCTCTAATTTCTTTTCCCTGTCAGGAACTTTCTCATGACAATACTCACATTGTTCTTTTTTTATCTCACCGTCATCATCCAAAAGAATATGAATATTTTCACGCGTATTAGACTTCTCATCGTGACAACGGTAACAAAAGTCTGTTAATGGTTTATAAGGACCATCATGTAAAAAATCCTTTGCGTCTGTATCAACATCCTCTACAGGCGTTTCATCAATATCTTCCAATCCATGACAAGTACTGCACACTAATTCACCTTTATCACCCAACTTCAATTTGTCATCAATTTTTCGATGTTTAGTGGGTTTAACTTCTACAACATGATGAAAAGGAGGAAGCTCTGGTTTTTCTTCTTCTGGCTTAAGTTTATCGGCAGCATTGAGTGTAAAACTCCACAAAAGGCATAAAAATAGTATTTTCATAATCCTGTTTGCGAAGCTAATCCGTGAACATGGCATTGGCGACAATCTGTACCAACCTGATGAACGCCAAACAATCCATTCCCAGTATCTTGATTACCTTGCTCTACAATGACATCCATTGAATGACAGGTAACACACAGCTGTGAATAATCACCTTGATTGACATGTATTAATACGGGTAAATCACGAATAGCAGGGGCTAATTTAATCATCCCTTCATTCGAACGATCAACTATCAATTTGGGGTTATGGGTACCATGCATAGAATGACAGTCAGTACATTCGACCAAATCACCATAGCGATAGCCTCCATCATTTAGACCTGTATACGTTCGTTTGCCAGTTCCTCGTGGATAACCATGGACATCCATTTTGTTATAGCTATCATCTAGGATGACTAATGGGTCACGATTAAAACGTGCCTTCATTTCAAACCCTGGCTGTTGATGATTTTCGTTATGACATGCCAAACAAAACTCTACACTGCTTTTATAAGGGATATTTAAGCCTGGTATTCTGTCGGGGAATTTAGTCAAATCTATTCCTAATTCAAATTGACCATCCATATCTGAATTTTGATGGCACGTTACGCATGCCTCATCTGCCAATGGGAGGCTTTTATTCGTATTGAAATCATGTTTCTCAGCCCCTATTTGTACTGGAGTAGTTGGCATTCTCTGTTCATTATGACAAACCGTACATTGTCTCACCGCATCAGAACCATTTTGTCCATGGCAGCCTGTACAAGTGCTATATCCAACGTCATTGACTATGTCTCGTATACCATGCGCTTCAGTATGAATTCTGCTTTTGAAATGACAGGCCGAGCACTTTCCTTTTCCCCAAGCACTCCCATCGCCTCCATGTTTTGGCGTCAATAAGAGTTGGCCTTTTTCTAACGATACGTCAATCAAATCCAATGCAAATACAGATTGCGACATCAACATCAAGAATAAACTTAATACTTTTAACTTATTGCTCATGACAATCTTGACAATAAAACACGTTATGACAACGACTACAGTTGGCAGGCATCATTCTGGCTTCTATCCCATGCTTTGCTCGATAACCCAATGGATGGTAACCCTTCCCGGAAGTATCTCTTCGAAAATGACAATCACTGCAAAATTTAGTGTCTAAGTGACAGGTTTTACACTGCTTTTCATTTTGTTTGGCATCTTCTCCATGGTTTTCTATATACCCAGAATTATGATCGGCTGGCCAAACAGCTTTAGGGTCGTTATGGCAGACATCACAACGCCAAGGCGCTTTAACTTCTTTAACATGGCAATCATGACAAATGGCTTCTAATGCTTCATTAGCAATGATATTGACGGGCTTTCGCTTATCATCATCATGCTCTGTATTCTTTTGGAAGGTATGGCATAGCATGCAGCTATCCCCTTCTTCTTCCATCGTTTTATAGTGAGCTTTATGAGGATAAAAAATATCAGGCCGATCATCTCGTTTTTGATACCACGTCTTTTCTTTTTCTTTTTTATTTACGTTTTCTTTTACCGTTTCAGGCACTGACGGAAGTAAGTTAATATCCCCCGCTATGCTGACCACACTACATAACAGCAAAAATAAACTAATAAACCCGCGAATTACCATTATCGAGTAGCCTTCGGTATAAACCGATCTAAATACCAAGTAAGTTGAATAGCACCCAAATATTCATTCTCTATGGCTGAATACCAAATATGGCTTCCAGATAATTTTAAAAATAAAGTATTATAAATACGGTATTGCGTATTCACCTCAACCCCCACAGATTCATTATTGCCATAAAGTCTTTTTTTATTATTTGCTAACGCGACATTCAATCCCGTCTTTAAATCTGCATTAACTGTATACTCAGTAGATAAATACAAATTTTCACTTTTTTCTTCGCCTAATTCCAGGTAGTCTATTTCAAAAGCCAATGACAAATCACGAACATAATCCCATGTCATTCCCCCATTGCCACCATATCCAATAGCATTACCGTCACTACGACGTGCTCGCTTAAAACCAAAGTGAAATTCAAAATAATCATTAATTTGGTTATTGACACTCACTCTCAGTAAATCTTGCCGTCCAAATGAATATTCACTATAAAATTTTTCTCTAAACGTTATATAAGGATCCCTTGGGTGATATAACTCATATGATGTACGAACACGAATATCTTCTGTTATATCCAGCATCGCATTAACCATAAAATCTTCAAATGTTGATGTATCAATTTCATACGTCCCCATTATTGATAACTCATAACTTTGTAGATATTTTTTTGGAAATTGTCCTGTTATCGTTGATGCTAGATTTAATCGTGTTGAAACATCTTCATCAGCAAACTGCTGAAATCCTCCACGAAAAAACACATCATCTAGCGTGATATGCTCACTTTTCCAAGCAATATTTCTATTCCACTGTCCTTCTAATCCATACAACCAGTCACCACTTACGGAACGTACATCTTCTAATCGTCTTGGTATCCCCGTATAAAACTGTACTGAATACCCATTTTTACCGTCTTCATCATATTCCTCATATTGATAATTCACACCATCAACGGCATAGTAACCCAAGCTGTCAGCACGCTGGAAACGCCCACCTTTTATAGTCAAGCCATGTTCTTTAAATTCTTTTTGTACATATAACTGATAAATATCACCATCAAAATCCCTTTTGCCATCACTCAGTCGTGTGACAAAATCTAAGCCTCCATGCCAGCTTTTATTATCAAAAACCTCTACGCTCCCCCAGACTTTACTAAAAAATTCAGAATCTTCAGGGTTTCGGTTATCAACTTGCGTCTTTGATTTTAAAACACCACTCCAATTCCACGCATAACTCACATTGCATAAAGAAAATAGAAATAATGTATAAACTAAAGCCTTGGTCTTATTCATTAACTAAATTATCAATGACTTAATAATCATCACGCTGGCTATAAAAATCATCACCACTGTTCTGTTTTATCTTTGCCCATGCAACTAATGACCCTAAAGCGACAACACATCCACCGCAAACAGCACACTTTCCTTGTTGGGGTATGGTGCAGTTAGACGCTGTGATTAAGTGACCTGCTGCTATTCCTGCTCCAAATAGCCAAGGCAATGTTTTTGCCGCTAACGCATTGGTTTGTTTAGCTTGCTCGGAATCATTTACAACTAATTCTCTTACTTTTTTTGACATTTTTTCCTCTCAAACGTAAAAATGGGAGCAATAATTATCGCTCCCAAATTTGTTCAAATGATATAAGGAGGGTTATTCAAATACCCCTTATAGTTCAGTTATTTATCAGCAATGACAAAATAACCAGGCTCAGTTATTTTAAAAATAACATAACCATCAAAGCCATCCTTAGCCGGTTTGATTTCTACCATTTCTGATACAGATAGAGCTCTAACAGACGTTGCCGCCCAGTTTGCAACGACAACATTAATAGCATTCAAGTCTGTTTTATTACCCTTATAGGTCGCTTTAACAAACATAGACGCTCCATTAAAGGACTCAACATGTTTCTTGGATGAATCACGTACTTCAAAGTAAAAAACATCAGAGCGTAACGTTCCATATCCCCGTGTACTAAGAATACCTTTAGCCCCTTCTACTGATCCACCTTCAAGCAACCCTAAAATACCTCGATAGGTTGGAAATAAGAGGTTATTAACAGTATTACCATCAACAAGTGCTCCCATAGTTCTCAAAGTAAAACGTCCTTTTTCAATCAAGAATAAGAAATTATTTGCACTCGGTAAATCGGGTGACATCAAATTAGCTAATTCTGGTCCAAGAAACGTTAACATATCTTCTCTTGATGTTTTCTGAAACGCGCCAATGGTTTCCGATGCACTTGAGTTTTTCAGTAATGACATGAATGGGTCAATTTTGGTTTCATACAAAATAGCATCCACACTTTGTACTAGATCTCCATTTGGTTTCATTTTGGTATATTTCATATCCAAAATAATATGCCCTTCAGCGACTAAGCGAGGATCAGGAATATTTGACCGTCCTTTAACAGGGTGCTCTTTAGTTCCAAAAATACCTGCCGGCGAGACTAATGAACTAAATGCTCCACTTTGTTTACGTTCATGACATTCTTCACACTGAACTGAGTCGGGTGATGGTCGAGTGTTATGAGAAATAATGTACTCATTAGACTCGGATTGATATAACGCTACATTTGGGTTAGTTAAGCCTTTTTTACGTAATAAACTATCGTAGGCTGTTTTAGCTGCCATAAATAATTCGTATGTTTCTAGACTTCCATAACTAGTACCATGTCGCCCTTTTTTAGCAGAAATTTGACCCAGCACTTTCTCGCTAATAGGATCAACAATATCAGCTGCATATATTTTACCTTCTGCATCTTTAAGCGTTTTAAAAATAGATGCTTTTTCAAGTTTGGCTAGTACTCGCCCAGACACTTTGTCTTTCCAAAGCGCTCTTGCATAAGGTTTGTACGGTACAATTTTTGACAAGCCATCTTCAGCTATTCTATAGCGGTACATTACTGGAAGAGGCTTGCCTTTCTTATCTTTTTTACCTGTTATATGACAGGCTTGACAAGAAACAACATCAAAATGGGTTTTAGTGATTTTTGTCAAACTTTCCTTACTATAACCCGCCATATCACCATTACCTTTCCATAACTCTCTGTGAGCAGCTAACAAGGTATCGTGACCAGAAGGAACAATCGGGTTGTTTGATTTAATATGACACTCTTCACAAGACTTCGCATTGGGTGCGTAATCTAGATCATTACGAACATCCATATCTGAGTTTCCTTTAGGAAAATCATGATTAGCATCTAAATCTATATTTGCTGAAGCTTTTTTGTAGTACTGTTTTGAATGGCATGCATTACAATTATCAATCGTTCGTGCTTCTCCATTATTCTCAACATACACTTTCCCTTTATGTACATCATCCTTATAGTCATCTTCTAAAATAGATGCAGCATCTTCACCTTGAAGTGTTGCAGTTGCCACTTCTCCAAAACCATAGAATCCACGTCGACCATTACTGGTTCGGTGACATTCCATACAGTTTTCGTTATCAGGAAAACGTAACATTGGAATAACCGCTCTACCATTTGCATCAAATGCATCGGCATGCCAGTTAAACTGAACCGTTCCATCCGCACCTTTTACCGGTTGAACGGACTCTCCTTTTCCCGGTTTACCGTGCATACCTGGATTCGGTTGCATAGCACGAGTAACTGTCATCAAGTTTTTACCCTCTTTATTGACAACTAACTCCATTAATCCAGAGGCAGCCTCACGGAACATCCCTTTTCCTGAAAAAGCTTGGCGAGATTTTCTTGCGCCATCATGTTTTTCTAAACCACTATCCGCAGGTAATTTCAACGTAGAAAAATCTACGTGACAGAACATACAATCCGCTTCACCCACACCACTTTTTTTCCAATCATGCAGCATCAAATGTTCTTTGCCATCCATAGTATGGCGCTCATAATAGTCACCATCACCAAATTTTATATCAGCAACATTTTTCTCATCATAACGGATACCATCACGATCTTTTTCTGCCCAGCCGCCACCTTGGTGACAACTCATACAAGTTTTCACATGACCTGCTGACCCATAGTCAGCAAATTCATTAAGTCCACCCGGATTATCTTTTTTAGCCAGCACCTGAGGGTTATCACCACTCATGCACGAATATCCACCATAATAACCAGGTGAGACTAAATGGGGTAACCCACGCTTAGCACCATAAGTATCACTAGCTTCATCTCGTCCCATTTCAAAGTGATAAGCATGCGTAATCGCCTCATAATCATGACACCCACTCCCTTCACAACTTTTTTTCGGACTGTACGGTTTTTTTGATTCCAGTACGTGCTTACCCTGTTCATCTAATAAAGGAATTGGAGGGTGATCTACAGCCTTGTCAAAGGCATTGACCTTGGCGTAACTAGTGGTAAACATGAAAAGCATAAAGAAACAGCTCATTATTTTGAACCATTTTTGCTTTCCAGTGTCTCTGGATATATACATAAGAATTTCCTCTGATTTATAAATTGCAAGCTTATCGACATTAGCTAGCTGGCCTATTTTTTACTCTAAAAATAAATAAAAACACGCCAAACCTAGAAATTAAAGCAATAAACAAACCACATTGCTTTAAAACCAATCGTTTATTAAACCATTTATACTTGAGTATAGATAATATTTAATTTTAACAACCACTTATAAATTAATTTTTTTTATTCTTTCTTTCAAAAAAGAACATTAAAAACCATACTTTTTATCATCTTATCAGTTTTCTGTGAAATAGCTCACCTAATTTGGTTATATAACATTGTTTAGTAAGAGGTTTATACAAGTAGCGAATATACTTTTCTCAAAATGATAGAATAACCAACTCTAACCAGCACAAAACCTATCTTTACTAACTCCATTTAGGATAATTTTCAACAAACTATTTTCACGCGTTACACTTATGCAATCATTTACCAATATTCACGCCCTCATCATTGATATGGATGGTGTTTTATGGGAGGGAAATCGCGCCTTACCTGGACTTAAAGCGTTTTTTCAATTACTAAGAAAGAAATCACTCCCCTTTGTTCTTGCTACTAATAACGCCAGCCTAACTCAAGAGCAGTATGTTTCTAAATTAAAAAAAATGGGCATAGTCGTCTCTCTCAAAGAAATACTGACATCTAGTATGGCAACAGCTCACTATTTGGCTGAGCAACCTATATCAAACTCTCCTCGTGCCTTTGTGATTGGTGAAGAAGGACTCCGCCAACCTTTAACCCATCAAGGCTTTATCTTAATTGATTCATTTGATGCAGATACCCCTGCTGATTTTGTTATTTGTGGGTTAGACAGAAACTTAACTTGGGATAAACTTGCTGATGCTTCTCTACACCTTCACTCTGGGGCAAAATTTATTGCCACTAATGCAGATAATTCATTACCAACAGAACGAGGCCCTGTCGTAGGCAATGGCGCTATTCTTGCTGCCTTACAGGCCACAACCTCAGTTTCACCTATTATTATGGGTAAACCCGAGCCCATTATGTACCGACAAGCTATTAAGGCTTTAGGTGTTACCCCTGAAAACACGATTGCCATTGGAGATCGCTTAAATACTGATATTTTAGGCGCTGTAAATACTGGGATACGAAGCATTATGGTTTTAACAGGAATTTCCAACGAGAATGATTTAAAATCAATTGATTACCAGCCTACTTGGGTTTTGCCTGATATTAGGGCTATTACAAAAGCGCTAACATAACCTTTAGCTTATTAGGAGCCAGCACAATGAAAAAATTCATTAACAATGTAGACGACTTATTAGAAGATAGCTTGCAAGGTTTTGTAAAAGCACATTCAGACATTATTCAGCTTAACGAGCAACCTCATTTCATTCAACGAAACGATCCCACTCCATCAGGTAAAGTCGCACTTATTTCAGGCGGGGGCTCAGGACATGAACCATTACACACGGGCTTTGTAGGAAAAGGAATGTTGGATGCAGCTTGTCCCGGACAAGTTTTTACATCCCCTACACCTGATCAAATGATGCTTGCTGCTGAATCAGTTAATAATGAAGGCGGTGTTCTATTTATCGTCAAAAACTATGCAGGCGATGTGATGAATTTTGAAATAGCCTCAGAAATGCTGGACTGCCCTTGTGAAACTGTTTTAATTGATGATGATGTCTCTTTGCCAGAGACACACAGCACAGGCCGAAGAGGCGTTGCCGGCACATTAATTATAGAAAAAATTGTGGGAGCTGCTGCTGAAAATGGCATGAACTTAACTGAGTGTAAAGCCTTAGGAAATAGGGTAAATAAAGTCACAGCATCGATGGGAGTTGCATTAAACTGCTGCACGGTTCCTGCTTTAGGAAAACCTACATTTGAGTTGGATAATGACAAAATTGAAATGGGTGTAGGTATTCATGGTGAACGCGGTCACGATACGATAGACTTAATTAACGCGACTCAGATTGTAGAAATAATTGCCAATGCAATTCATGATGACCTTAATCCTAAAAAAGGTCAGAAAGCTTTATTACATATTAATGGCTTAGGAGCGACACCACTAATGGAACTGTATTTAATTTACAACCTTGCTGTTCAATATTGGGAAGATCGAGGTATAGAAATTTGTCGATCTTTAGTGGGCAACTATACAACATCATTAGATATGACCGGCTGCTCAATCACACTCACTTTACTTGACGATGAAATGATTGAGCTGTGGGATGCTCCCGTCAATACTGCAAATTTACGCTGGGGAAGTTAATTTCCATTTAAACGTAAATCCGGAGTAAGCTCCGGATTACACGATTGCTCATCCCCGTTACATTTCATTTAACACTATAACAATGGCACAAATCATTAACTGACTTGTTCTTGCGCCCGCATCAATATGCCCAATACTTTTTTCTTGCATATAAGATGCTCGTCCTTTAGTTGCAAGCATATCGCGGGTTGATTCCATACCTTGCTCAGCAGTTTGACAGATATTTTTTAACAACTCGGAATATTCTACTGCCGAATCAACATCACCCTTCATTCTGTCTGCCACAGGAATTAGCACATCCAGCATCGTTTTTTCACCTGCATCAGCTTTCCCTCTTTTTTTAACAGCCTCAACACCTTGACTAAAAACGTCAGCAAAACCTTTCTGATCAATGACTATCTTATCTCCAACACCTTGACTCATACTGATAAATAGCGTACCAAATAGTGACCCTGACGCTCCTCCCATTGTAGACAATAAAGTCATCCCTATTTTTTTTATCGCTGGAGCCCACTCAAGTTCAGATAATTCAGAACTTTGTTTTTCCAGTGCAGCAATTCCACGTTGTAAATTAGTCACATGATCGCCATCACCAATTGCCTGATCTAAAGCCGTCACTTCTTCAGCATTTTTTTCTATTATTCCTGACACTGCTTTTATTAAATCTGGCAGTATTTTCGGTGTAAATTTCATATCAATCCCCTATTCATTTATATTATACAATTAACAGCTTAACGATGAGGATTCAATATTATTCCCCATCTTGGTCTTCGTTAAAAACCGGCATACTATCTGTTTTAGCACCTTCACAGGAATTCGAAGTATAATGCGCACAATTTTAAAAATTTTATCTACAATATACTTATATTTAGATAAGTCATTATTTAACTCAAGAATACATGTCAAAACAAGAAATATTTAGACCTTGCGATTTGGTTATTTATGGAGCTTTAGGCGATTTATCAACGCGTAAACTTCTTCTTTCATTGTACCGTCTTGAAAAAGCAGGATTACTTGAAGATCAGACACAAATCATTGGTGTAGACATTCATAAGAAAGATAATAAAGGATTTGTTAAAGTCGCACAAAGCAGCTTAACTAATTTTTTAAACGAAGAAGTTGATAAAAGTGTCTGGAAAAAATTTGCTTCAAGACTCTGCTATTTACAAATTGATCTTACCAAGATGGATCAATATAAAAAATTAAAAACAGTGATTAATTCTGAGCAAAAGATAATGATCAATTATTTTTCTGTTGCACCGTTTTTATTTAAACATATTTGCAAAGGACTCTCTCAAGCTGATGTTTTGACAGATGAATCAAAAGTCGTTATGGAAAAACCGCTAGGGCATGACCTTAAATCATCCCAAGAAATTAACAATGCTTTTGCCGATGTTTTTAACGAAGACCAAATCTTTCGAATAGACCATTATCTTGGAAAAGAAACGGTTCTTAACTTATTGGCATTGCGTTTCGCTAATTCTATTTTTACTAGCAATTGGGATCATAACACCATTGATTCAATACAAATCACTGTTGCTGAAGAGGTTGGTATTGAGGGTCGCTGGCAATATTTTGACCAAACAGGTCAAACTCGCGATATGTTACAAAATCATTTACTACAGATTCTGACGTTTATTGCAATGGAACCCCCAGTCAATTTGGAAGCCAAAAGTATTCGCAGGGAAAAAATAAAAATCCTTGAAGCATTGCGTCCAATTACGCTAGAAAATGTCGCTAAAAAAACAGTTAGAGGGCAATATTCATCTGGTTTTTTAAAGGGTCAAGAAGTACCTAGTTATTTAGAAGAGAAAGGCGCTAATAAAGAGAGTACAACAGAAAGTTTTGTTGCCTTACGTGTTGATATTGATAACTGGCGGTGGGCAGATGTTCCTTTTTACTTACGAACGGGTAAACGACTACACAATAAGCGCACAGAAATTGTCATCAACTTTAAACAATTACCGCATAATATTTTCAAAGATAGTTTTCCTGACCTACCGGCAAATAAGTTAGTAATCCACCTTCAACCTAAAGAAGGGATAGATATACAAATGCTTAATAAAGTTCCTGGGATTGGTGGTAGTATCAAATTACAAAAAACCAAACTAGACTTAAGTTTTTCTGAAACTTTCAAAGACAAAAAAATCTTTGGCGGATACGAAAGACTTATCCTTGAAGCAATGCACGGCAACCCTACATTATTTTTAAGCCGTGATGAGATAGAGCAAGCGTGGACTTGGATTGACTCTATCCAAGATGCGTGGGAACAGCAAAATGAAGCACCAAAACCATACCCAGCTGGAAGCTGGGGACCCGTTGCATCAGTTGCATTATTAGCACGTGACGGAAGAGCTTGGGAAGAATAATTAATAGGTATTGTTAACTTGATAAGCACTTTATGTAGAACAACTATTTCAGTCTACTGTACAAAACATCTAAAACAACCCTGTCTTAAGGAACCTCTGATTAAGTTGATTAGAATTT
>JAGLDH010000035.1 GCA_023145835.1 Methylococcales bacterium | reverse complement strand
TTTAGCAAGCTAAAAATAATTGGACTTGATCAGAGGTTCCTTAATTAATAATTTAAACACCCAATTTAATGACTACCTATTGTTACCTGAGTAACAATCTAAAGAGGAAATTTTATGCATCCCATTATTGAAAAAGTAACGCAAGACGTGATTGATCGCAGCAGCGAATCTCGATCAGCCTATTTAAAATATATTGATGGTCTTGCTAAAGAAGGTCCTAATCGCTCTAAACTTGCGTGTGGAAACTTAGCTCATGGTTTTGCAGCGTGTAGTGCTACAGAAAAAGCAGATTTAACGGGTGACCTAAAAGCTAATATTGCTATCATTTCTTCTTATAATGATATGTTATCCGCGCACCAGCCATATAAAGATGCTCCAGATTTAATTAAAGCAGCAATTAGCAAGGCCGGTGGTGTTGCCCAATTTGCTGGGGGTGTACCCGCTATGTGTGATGGTATTACACAAGGTCAAGCAGGCATGGAATTATCTTTATTTAGTCGTGACTTAATTGCCATGACAACTGCAATAGGGATGAGCCACAATATGTTTGATGGCGCTTTATATTTAGGCGTTTGCGATAAAATCGTACCTGGGCTATTAATTGGTGCATTAAGTTTTGGTCATTTACCTGCTTTATTTATTCCTGCGGGGCCAATGCCAAGTGGTATTACCAATAAAGAAAAAGCAAGAGCTCGCCAAGCTTATGCAGTAGGAAAAATTGGACGAAAAGAACTTTTAGAATCAGAATCTGCCTCTTATCATTCTGCAGGAACTTGTACCTTTTATGGCACGGCAAACAGCAACCAAATGATGATGGAAATTATGGGGATTCATTTACCTGGAAGCTCTTTCGTCAACCCATACACCCCTCTCCGAGATGAATTAACAGCAGAAGCAGCAAGACAAGTACTTAAATTTACAGCACTAGGAGATGATTACCGGCCAATAGCTCACATGATCAGTGAGAAGGCAATTATCAATGCCGTCATCGGTTTACTAGCAACAGGCGGCTCAACAAACCATACTATGCATTTAATTGCTATTGCTCGTGCATCTGGCATCACCTTAAACTGGGATGATTTTGACAACCTTTCTAAAGCAATCCCTCAATTAACAAAAATATACCCAAACGGGCCTGCGGATGTTAACCATTTTCATGCGGCAGGAGGTATGGGAGTCTTAATTGCTGAACTATTAAAACACGGCTTACTACATGAAGATATTCTGACAGTAGCCGATAAAAAAGGTATGAATAGCTATACAGAAGAACCTAAATTACACGATGGAAAAATAGTTTGGGAGCCTTGTCCTAAAGTTTCGTTAGATAAAGAAGTATTAAGCACCGTAGAAAAACCTTTTGCAAAAGGTGGAGGGCTACATGTCATGAAGGGAAACCTTGGCCGAGGAGTATCCAAACTCTCTGCTGTATCAAAAGACCATCAAATTGTAGAAGCCCCTGCGATCGTATTTGATGATCAGGAAGACTTTCTTAGCGCCTTCCAACGTAAAGAACTACAAAAAAACTTTATAGCTGTTATTCGTTTCCAAGGCCCAAGGGCTAACGGAATGCCTGAGCTACATAAACTAACACCCCCTCTTGGCGTATTACAAGACCAAGGCTTTAAAGTTGCTCTAGTCACAGATGGAAGAATGTCAGGCGCATCCGGCAAAGTACCCTCAGCTATTCATTTATGTCCAGAATGCGAAATGGGTGGCCCATTAGCTAAAGTCTTGGATGGTGATATTATCTCGTTAAACTTACAAACAGGCAATGTCAACGCACTCGTTGATGACGCTGAATTTAATGCTAGAACACCAATTCCCAATCGTGCGAATAACCATCATTATGGCCAAGGCCGTGAAATGTTTGGTAGCTTCCGGCTAGGAGCATCAACAGCAGAAACTGGAGCTTCTAACTTATTCCCTGTTGATTAATCTTATTATAATTTATCGTAGGCTGGATAAACGATAGTTCAATACGACAATTGTATTACTCTTTTTATCGAAAAAAGTTATTACTTATCCAACCGACTAAACAATCACAATAGAGATTTAAAATGACTGCTATAAAAGATATTATGAATACTTCACCGGTTATTCCAGTGATGGTTATTAACAAACTAGAACATGCTGTTCCACTTGCAAATGCACTGGTTGAAGGTGGCTTAAAAGTTTTAGAAATTACACTTCGCACACCGGTAGCAATAGAAGCTATCAAAATAATCAAAGCGGAAGTTCCTAATGCAATTGTAGGCGCAGGTACGGTTATTAATTTAGAGACTTTAAACCTAGTTATTGATGCCGGCTCTGAATTTATTGTCAGCCCTGGTGTAACAGATAGTTTAATTGATGCTGCATTAATATCTGGAACGCCTATCCTTCCTGGGATTGTCACCCCAAGCGAAGTCATGAGCTTACTAGAAAAAGGCATTACTGAAATGAAATTTTTCCCTGCTGAAGCGGCAGGCGGAATTCCTATGGTTAAATCGATTGGCGGTCCATTACCACAAGTCACTTTTTGTCCTACAGGTGGTGTTAGCCCTAAAAATGCAGCCGACTATTTGGCATTAAAAAATGTTGCTTGCGTTGGAGGATCCTGGATGGCTCCGGCTGATCTTGTTGATGCAGAAAACTGGGATGAAATTAAAAGATTAACGATTGAAGCAGTGAGTATCGCAACCACTTAATTCACTTATCCTTTTGATTATATAAAATATTAATGGGTGAAAAACTTACGTAATCGTAATAATTTAATTTTACCAAACAGCAACCATCTAATCCACACCTTAGGAAATCATTCCATGGTGTGGATTAGGCTAGACAACCACAGCTATACTGACTTTATTTGACAGTTACTGTTGTTTGACAAGTTGAAGTCGTTCCATCTTCAGCAACTGCATTCATTATGTAGGTCTCAGTTTGAGATGGTTTAATCCAAAAATAATCTGACGGCAAAGTCACAGTAGAATTTTTTGATGTGCTGGAAATACTTGCTGCCGTTACATTATCAGTCCACCACCATAGAGCAGTCCCTTCGCCGGCAGAAATGACTTGAGGGTCAGCCCCCAATTCACAAATTGGTGGCTCAGAAGCTGAATTTACGGATTCTACAGTAAGTGTTGTTTGACATGTTGTTGGTACCCCATTTGAGTCTTTTGCTATCATGGTAAAAGTTGTAGTTTCTTTGGGATAGATCCACTTATAATCACTAGGAATAGATGCATTTCCAATTCCGTTATTGATACTAGCGGAAACAACACTATCAGCCCACCACCATAAAGCAGTCCCCTCACCGGCAGAAATAACTTGTGGGTCAACTCCCACTTCGCATATTGGAAACCCAGAAACTGGGGTCTCTGATTCTACAGTGAGCGTTGCTTGACAGGTAGTTGTCGCTCCGTTGGCATCTTTTGCTGTCACAGTATAAGTAGTTGTTTCTTTAGGGAGAATCCATACAAAATCACTAGGGACTGAGACATTGCCAATTCCATTGTTAATGCTGGCGGAAACAACATTATCAGACCACCACCATAGAGTTGTTCCTTCTCCTGCTTTAATTGTTTGAGGATTAAGCCCCGCATCACATATAGGAGGGTTTCCACTAATAGGCTTTACTGGTTCATTAATTGGATATAATAATCTAGCTATATTTATATCATCTTGACGTAATGTTCTCTGGAAGTCATAAGAATGATATGGCTTTGTATACATTATTGATTCTTCTACATCTGAATGACCTATACCTAATAAATGACCAACTTCATGGGTTATTAAACCTTCTAAATCATTTAAAGTATTTGGTACACTAGGGTCTCCATTATCCCCAGCGTTTAACACTATATATCCGTCAAATATTTTTTTTTCTTCTGTCCGCCACATACTTGCACCCGTTCCTGAAAAATTTCCGAAATCTTTATTATAGGTATTTTCTGGCCAGAACCCAACGGTAATTATTTCGTCATTACCAGCTTTAATATTATTATTCGTTATTCCTTTATAACTAAAAATTACCCCTGAAACCTTAGACCAAGATTGCATAGCATTTTTAAATGCATTGATTATATCTTCTTGCTGAAAAGCTGATAAATGTTGACTTTTAGGGTTGTAGTACCATTCAACAGTATTATTATTAAAAGTTGGTTTTACTTTATCATTACTAAATGTTTTAAATCTAGAATGCCGTGAAAGATCAATAAATTCATAATCTTCTGTTTTTTCGTTTGAATATACACTCTGAGATAGAAGAATATTTATTAGTATTCCTAATAGAATTTTTTTCATTTGTCCTCTTTTACTATTCTTAGTCATAACATCAATTATTATGGTTTTAAAAAGCTACAGGTTCGGGGGAATAAAAAATTCTTAACAATCAATATTGCTTGTTCCCCCAAGATAAATGTCGAGTATCATTGATAGAAATTTCCTATCGATATTAACATGATACACCATAGATAAGCTTCAAGTGAATAGCTATTAAATTTGTTAACACAATATAATCTTGTGATAGCCATTCATCAACTATCTCATAATTTTGCTTGTGATAGTGAATCTGGGGTGGTTCCAGCTGATTTTATTGATACAAAATACCGGGATAAAATTTAGTGATAAACTATTCTATTTGTTTAAATCGATGTATTTGTCGCCGCTGTTTTTTATTAGGCCGATGCTCACGTTCCGAATATGGTAGCAATGCACGCTGCTCCTTTTCCTGGACTCTTTGTTGTTCTCTTTTATCAATACTTTCTTGCTCTTCCTGATAAAGCAAAACAGCCTCTTTTGCTGGGCGACGATGAGTATTAATCCCTACGATAATCAGCTCCCATTGATAAGGTTCCTTCGTAATAGAAAGCTCAATTCCAAGCTTTATTTCTTTAGATGGCTTACAGCGCTGTCCATTTACATGAACCTTTCCACCTGACACAGCTTCTGCCGCTAATTTTCGTGTTTTAAAAAAACGAGCTGTCCATAACCATTTATCAATACGAATGGATTTTAAATTTGACATAAAGTAATGTTTAGTTGATTAAATACACTATTATTGAATAGAGCTTATACCTAAAACAAAAAGATAGATTATCGTTTCAAAGTTTTGGTTTAGCGGTAAAATAGCACATTATAAAGCGACTTGTTAAATGAGTTGGCTTGCTAGCTTCTTAAAGTAATCAATATAGGATATAGGATATGAATCTTGAGAAAGTCATTTTTGGTTTTTTTGTAGTACTCGCTTTAACTCTGAATTTTGGTTTTTTTTTAGGCGATCTTGATAATCCCGCTCACCACAATGAATTTGAATTATTTGCAGTGATTGTTGTAAACCTAATTGCCACAGCATTGAAATTTGGAGATAGATCACAAATTGGCGCTGTTTTATTAGCAACAAGTTTAGTTGCAGATTTAGAATTACTTGCAGCAGCAGGCTATTGGACTTTTGCTGTTCACATTACTGAAGTGGGTCTAACACCTGAAATCACTAGTAGTATTGTTTCATTAGCAGGAGGCGCTCTATTAGCCAATGTAATTTCAACGGTTATTCTTGTTTCAGAAACATTATTTAATCGATTATAAGATTTTAATTCCCCCTGAAAACTGACTAGCTATTTAAATG
This sequence comes from Methylococcales bacterium, assembly GCA_023145835.1. Lineage (GTDB taxonomy): Bacteria > Pseudomonadota > Gammaproteobacteria > Methylococcales > Methylomonadaceae > QPIN01. Next base: position 23,140 of record JAGLDH010000035.1, on the reverse strand, counting down.
GAGTGCTCGTATGGCTGCAGCTGTTGATTTAAGCCGCATTACATTTATTGTTATGCGTGAAATGCGTGGACCATTGATTGCCTTACTCTTGGTATATTCGGTCTCCATAGTGGTTATGGTATTTATTCCTGGTATACAAATGAATGGTGAAACTCAATATATGAGTATTTTCCATTCCTTTTATTTTATGACCTATACAGCAACCACAACAGGCTTTGGGGAAATACCACTAAAATTTAGTAATGCACAACGTTTTTGGGCAATTATATGCCTCTATTCAAGTGTTATCACATGGTTTTATGCCATTGGTTCAATTATTCATTTACTTCAAAATCCTTTTTTTGTAAGAGCACTTTCTGAATGGCAATTTTCTAGACGAGTTCAAAGAATACAAGAACCTTTTGTTATTCTTTGTGGTTTTGGAGATACGGGTAGCGTCTTAACTAGAGGGTTAAGCGATTATAATATACCAGCAGTCATAATCGATAGCGATGAAGAAAGAATCAAGGCTTTACAATTACGAAATTATACTGTCCTTATGCCAGGTTTTTGTGGTGATGCCAGTGTGCCTAAACATTTATTAGAGGCAGGATTACGCAGGTCAAATTGTCTAGCAGTTATCGCAATTACTAACAGTGAAGAAGCAAATTTAAAAATTTCAGCTTTAGCTAGGCTATTAAACCCTTCTGTTGGAATTATTAGCATGTCCAAAGTGGAGGTATTTGAAGAGACACTTGCTACTTTAGGTGGAGAAGTGCATGTTGTTGACCCATTTAAAACATTTGCAAAAGTTTTAAATGCAGCTATACATAATCCTGGATTTTATTCGTTTAATAATTGGCTAGTAAGAGATAAAGGAGCAACACTTGATAGGTATATCATGCCCCCTATTGGAACATGGATAATCTGTGGCTATGGCCGTATGGGACACGAAATTAACCGAGTTTTCAATAAGTCTGGTATTAAAACTGTCGTTATTGATCCCCATACTCCATCAGAAGAGGATCAGGTTGATAAATATATTATCGGCAGAACAACAACTAAAACATTAGCTGAGGCAGGAATTGAAAACGCTGTAGGTATTTTATCTGGCACAAATGATGACGGACATAATTTAGGTATTTTACTTAATGCACGGTATTTTAATACTCGGTTATTTACTATTGTTCGCCAAAACCTTCATGAAAATGAAATTGCCTTTCGTGAAACTGATGTTGATATGATAATGCAGCCTACCTTAGTTGCTGCTAGAAAAATATTATTTATATTGATAGCCCCATTATTAAAAACATTTTTTCGATATTTATTAGAGAATAAACCTGGGCGAAAAGAAGAAATGGAAATTATTATTCATCGGTTACGTGCAAAAATAGGGAACCAACAACCCCATCTTGTCACAGTGAATTTCACAAGAAAAAATAGTACGGCAGTCATTGATTTATTAGATAAAGACGAGTGCGTTTATTTACACCATTTGACTATGGATCCACGTGACCGAGACAAAAGGCTAGATTTGGTTGTATTTGTAATAAAGTCAGGCGAGCACGAAATTGTTTTACCACCTGATAATTATGAAATACAAGAAAATGACCAACTTCTATTTTGCGGGACAAGCCTTTCGCACCGCTTGTTTAACGCAACAATTAATAGTGAATATAAACTATTTTATATTCAAAAGGGCGTTTACAAACCAAGAAGTTATTTAGCTCGATGGGTCACTAAAAAAATGAATAAAATAGGGATATAAATTATTTACGAGGTAGTGAATCAATTTCACGACTCTTCTTCAAGATGAAACCCTTGAGCTTTAGGCTCTGCGTAGACTCACGATTGATATTTTAATGATCAACTATGAAACTCTAGGTTGTATTGATTTTCTTGCCAAACTCAATTTTCATACAACCTTACAAAATAAACTTATTCTCAAACTCTAGACCCCTTCCTAAAACATATGTCTTAATGCAGACTTCAACCTCATGTAGAAAAATCCACCGATATAAAAGTAACTTAAACTTAGCATCAGTATCGTTTATTCCTCACAAGCTTCAGCCAATTATTATTACGAGAATGATTTAACCCTTTAATCCAATTAAAAAAAGTTTAAAACAAAAAAAGCCAACAAACTATTAATAATTTTTTTGTTGGCTCATAAAGATTAGCTCCACACTTTATTTCTTTAAAATACTCAATCCTTTCAATAAAGTTAGTGCTTCATGTAAAGCATAGTCACGAATATCTAGCTCAGCATCTTCGTCTTTTTTACCCTTTCCTTTTGTTTCTTTTTTGTCCTTGCCTTTGCCATTACCTAAATGATGAGATAAATCAGATTCTTTTACTGGCTTAAATTCTGAAGCTTTTAAAGACTCTAATTTTACCCGAGCCAAGACGATGTCAGGTTGAATTCCTTCTGCTTGTATAGACCGTCCCGAAGGCGTGTAATAACGAGCAGTGGTTAGCTTAACAGCAGCACTACCACTAGTAGGTAAAATAGTTTGAACAGAACCTTTACCAAAAGATTTTTCTCCCATAATAATTGCTCGCTTATGATCCTGCAAAGCACCTGCTACAATTTCTGATGCAGATGCTGAACCAGCATTAACTAACACCACAATTGGAATACCATCAACGACATCTCCGGGTGCTGCATTAAATCGCATTTCAGAATTTTTAATTCGCCCCTCTGTATAAACGATTAATCCATTTTCTAAAAAGGCATCACTCACTTCAACAGCAGCATTTAAAACACCTCCAGGATTATTTCTTAAATCTAAAACAACACCTTTCAATTTACCTTTATTTTCTTTTTTCAATGCAGCTACAGCTTTTATAACACCGTCTCCTGTCGCTGATTGAAAACTACTAATTCGGATATAACCATACCCTTCCTCAAGAGTTTTATTTTTAACACTCTTAACTTTAATAATTGCTCGAGTAATAGTTATTTTAAGAGGTGCTTCCTCACCTTCTCTAATAATGGTAAGCAAAATATCACTTCCAGGCTCACCTCGCATTATTTTAACAGCCTCGGCTAACGCCAAGCCCTTAACAGGTTTTTCATCAAGTCTGACGATTAGATCCCCTGCTTTTACTCCTTGCCGTTTTGCAGGTGTATCATCTATGGGAGAAACGACCTTAACAAAGCCATCTTCCATAGTAACTTCAATTCCTAACCCGCCAAATTGCCCTGTTGTCCCTTCTTTCAAGTCTTTATATTGCTCAATATCCAAATAAGCAGAGTGTGGATCTAAACCTGACAGCATGCCTTTAATCGCATCTTCTAATAATTTCTTATCTGAAACAGGCTCTACATAGTCTCTTTTAATTCTACCGAAAATTTCAGTAAATGTTCGTAGTTCATCATATGGCAACGTAACTGGCTCTGCATTAGCTTCTACAGACAAACCATTCGCTCGATCGGCAATGACAGTACTACCAATACTCAAAAGGACACCTAATAAGACTCCCAGAAATAAAACTACACTATTTTTCTTTTTAAGCATTTACCCTAATACTCCAAACTCTTGATTTTTCCTGAATTTACCTTGCAATGTAAATTCAGGCACTATTAAAAAAAAACAATTACTTTAACACATCTTTACCGATCTTTATTAATGCATCTTTTTTCGACACCATTTTACCGGATTAACTGGCTTTCCTTTTTTTCTAATTCCAAAATACAATCCACTACCTGACTGCCCTCCACTTTGGCCAACTGTTGCAATTGTAGTTCCGAAGTCTACTTGATCTCCCACTTCTTTATGTAAGCTTTGACTAAACGCATATAGCGTCATATAGCCATTACCATGATCAATAATAGTTAATAAGCCGTACCCACGCAACCAATCAGCATAAACCACACGACCCTTAGCGACAGCTTTTATATTTGTACCTTCTTTAGCATCAAGCAATACACCATCCCAACGAGTATCAGTGTCTGAACGTTCTACTCCAAAATTTTTTATAATCTTTCCTTGAATAGGCCAGGCTAACTTGCCTTTTAATAAACCAAACTTTTCAGAACTACCTTTTCCATAAGGATAGTAGTCATCTATCGTTTGTTGCAAAGAAATAATTAAACTCTTTAATTTTTTTTCACTTATTTTAAATCGACTTAATTGTGCTTTCTTCATAGAAAATCGCTTATTAATTTTAGCCAATACTTTCTTTCGTTTAATTTTTGTTCTAGATAGAGCAGTCCTTTCACTCTTAATCTCCAACAATTTAACCTGTAAAGCCTCTGTTTCTCTCAGCTTTTCAACCTCAAGATTTCTTAAAGATTGTAGGTCTTGGTTAATTATAGTGATTTTTTCCAGTCTAGCATTATTCAAATAATCATAATAAATCAGAATACGATCTGACATAGAAGGATTCTCTTGGTTCAACATTAGCTTTAACTTTTCATTTCGACCCATTCCATGTGCCAGTTTGACTTGCTTCTCTAATGCTTTTTTTTGAGCATCAATCTTTTGTTGTTTTTCACGCATTTGTACTCGATTTTTTTCAAGTACTTTATTGATCTGCTTAACATCCTTATCTAATTTTGCTAATTGAATACTTTTTTTACCATACAGAACATCTAGTTTTTTTAACTCAGCTAGCAATAGGTTTTTTTTTGCTTTTAAATTATTGATTTTTTGACTTATCAACTTTATTTTTTTTTGTAGCCCAGTCAATTCCTTTGTTTTACTTCCAATATTTTCTGCCGCCACAGGCAAAGATAGAGAGCAGTTAATAAAAAAGACAAAAAACAACAAATACCTCAACTTCATATCAACATAATAAATAAAGAAGGGGGCTGGCAAAACGAAAACCAAAAATAATCATTATTTACTAGCCCAAAATATAAATCCAAGAAGACTCCATTCTAATTGCAACAGAGCTGTCGGTCTATCTATCTATTTAATTAAGGATCGTCCAGTCATTTCATCAGGTTGAGTCACACCTAAAATATCAAGTATTGTTGGTGCCAAATCTGATAAACAGCCTCCATCGACTAACTGTTTCGTGCTCCCAACATGAACTAAAGGAACAAGATTAGTGGTATGTGCAGTATGTGGCTGGCCGGTACCTTCACCTACCATTTGTTCAATATTACCATGGTCAGCAGTGATTAGCATTTGACCACCAACACTCTCTAACGCATCAATAATCTTCTGCAATGACCTGTCGATTGTTTCTACGGCAATAATAGCAGCATCAAGTTTACCTGTATGACCGACCATATCGCAATTAGCATAATTACAAATGATAACATCATGCTTTCCACCCTTAATTGCATCAACCATATAATTTGTTACTTCTTCTGCACTCATTTCAGGTTGCAAATCGTAAGTTTTGACCCTAGGTGATGGAACCAAAATTCTTTCTTCATTTTCAAAAGGTTCATCTCTACCACCATTAAAGAAGAAAGTAACATGAGCATATTTCTCTGTCTCTGCCAAACGAAGTTGAGTCAGCCCAGTATTTGCCAAAACTTCACCCAAACCGTTTTTCACATCAACAGGAGGGAATGCTACTAAATAATTAAAGTCTTGATGGTACTGAGTTAACGTGACATAGCAGCCACGATGAGGCATGATATCACGCTCAAACCCATCAAAATCAACGTCAGTCAGTGCTCGAGAAATTTCTCTTGCTCTATCTGCACGAAAATTCATAAAAACAACCGAATCTTCAGGATCTAAGACTATAACATTTCCATTATCATCTAATATACTTGTTGGTAAAACGAACTCATCTGTTTCATCTCTAGCGTAGGCCGCATCTAATCCCTGTTCTGCTGATTTTACTTGATGGTTAGATTCACCTTTAGCAATTAATTTATGGGCAAGCTCGACTCGTTCCCACCGGTTATCTCTATCCATTGCGTAAAATCGACCGGTAATAGAAGCTATTTGACCTGCGCCTTGCTCAGTAAATTTTGCTTCCATTAATTGAATAGAATCCTTTGCACTTTTAGGGGGTACATCGCGCCCATCTAAAAAAGCATGTAAATAAACTTTTTTTAAACCACGCTTAACTGCAAGTTCAATCATAGCTGCAATATGTAATTCATGGCTATGAACTCCACCAGGAGACAACAACCCCATTATATGCAACGCTTTATCCTTTGCTAACGCATCATCCACAGCTTTACATAGCATCTCATTTGAGAAAAATTGACCATTCTGAATTTCTTCACTGACTTTAGATAATTCTTGACGAATCAATCTGCCGCTCCCAATATGCAAATGACCAACCTCAGAATTACCCATCTGTTGGTCAGGTAACCCAACTGAATCACCGGCACAATCAAGCAACGTAGATGGACTGCTATTTTGTAGCTGATCCCAACAAGGTGTTTTAGCCATAGCAATAGCATTATTATCCTGATCTTCCCTATATCCGAAGCCATCTAATATTAATAAAACAACAGGTTTTGGCCGATTCAACATTACCGATACTCTCCATTACGCCATCAATAATAAAAAAATTATTGATAATCTGATAAAAATAAATAATTATCTCACACAAAAGTGTTGAATATTGATAAACACTCTGCTACCTTTATACTTTTTCTAAATTAGAATTAACGAATAATCTAAATTAGTATCCATGTATATTACTAATTACCCACAAATCTAACCCCACTTTATAGAATTAAAATCTTTACAAAGGTTAATAAATGGAAAATAACAAGGAAACCGTAAACTACAATGATGCAGATATTAATCGTGCTGCACGTTGTTTAAAAGCAATGTCGCACCCGTTACGATTAAAAATTCTGTGTATTTTAGGCACCGAATCTATTAGCGTACAAGACATTGTTGAACAAGTTGGTACAAGCCAAAGCAATATCTCTCAGCATTTAGCCATTTTAAGAGAAAAAGATATTTTAGGTTATAAAAAAGAAGCCAATCGAGTTTATTATTTTATCGATGATGAAAGGATGATTGAGCTAATACAGATGATGAGAGATGTTTTTTGTAATAACTGCTAATCGACTAAAAAAATAAAATCTAAAATACCCTAAAATTTAAGAGTAAATATTTTTTTCAGCACAATTAAAAGTAAATACCCATCCTTGTCGAAGAATTTTTTACTAACATTTCAAAATTGATGTTTTTTTATTTACTAATATATAATGTAGTCAGTGAAAGGATCCTGCTATACTTTTTACTTGAACACATTGATAATAAATGAAAAATAATGTCATTTTGGAATTTTTTTCAATATATATCCCTAAATTCATGTCAACAAAAAGCATACTTTAGTGCAATCACCTTTCGGATGTTATAAAATCACGATCCTTTAGCACCTAAAAATATCAAAAGAAGCTTATTCAATGGATCAATATATAGAATTTATTTCCAACCACTACCTACTTTCCTTGGCACTTGTTGTTGTTCTTTTCTTATTATTTCAAGAACTACTTGAAAGTAGTTTCAATGATTTTGAAGGCTTGTCACCTATGCTAGCAGTAGCTAAGATGAATAACTCAGAAAGTATCATTATTGACGTACGAGACCCTCATGAATACATAAAAGGACATATTGAAAATTCTCAGAACTTACCACTCAACAAATTTTCAGAAACAATCAATTCTTTAAGTGATCATAAAAACCAGCCTATTATTGTTGTTTGCCAAACAGGTACTCGTTCAACATCAGCCTGCAAAACCTTAACAAAAACAGATTTTAAACAGGTTTTCCATATTACTGGAGGCATGCAATCATGGGAAGATAGTAAGTTACCTATAAAAATCACAAGCAAAAATAAGCCTTAATCATATTTCCATTTTTTTAATTAACGAATACAACTAACTGTATTCCCCTACATTCATAGCATTGACTAGAAAATCATGGCCGAAGAAAACACTCCAGAAGAAAAACAATTCTCTATTCAGAAAATATATACAAAAGATATTTCTTTTGAAACGCCTAATTCCCCAAAAATATTTACAGAAAAATGGGAACCAACTGTTGATTTCAATTTAGGAACCAATGTTGAAACATTAGAAAATTCATTATTTGAAATATCATTATCAGTTACTGTTACAGTAAAATGTGCTGATACCACAGCCTATCTAGTTGAAGTCACTCAATCAGGTATATTTTCTCTTGATGGCTTTTCAGAACAAGAAATGGGTCCAATGATTGGTAGTTTTTGTCCAAACATTCTATTTCCTTATGCAAGAGAAGTCGTTTCAGACTTAGTTGCAAAAGGAGGATTTCCACAATTACTCCTTGCTCCTGTCAACTTTGATGCTTTATATGGTCAGCATTTACAACAAGCACAACAAAAGTCATCAGGCTCTAACACTGTTAACTAATCCCAGTGAAATCATCAATCAGCGTCCTTGGCGCTGGCTCTTGGGGAACAGCGCTTGCTATTCAGGCAGCCAGAAATGGCTGCCAAACTCTCCTATGGGGACATAATTTAGACCATATAACTTGTTTATCTAAGGATAAAGAAAATAAACGTTATTTACCCGGCTTAATTTTCCCAAAACCTCTTTCAATTACCAATAATTTGGAAGAAACACTTAATTTTTCTGATCTTATCCTTCTTTCCATCCCCAGCCACGCATTTAAAGACACGTTAATAAAGCTCAAGCCTTTTATAAAAAATAATACAAAAATTGCTTGGGCAACAAAAGGATTTAATACTTCAGATGGTTCCCTATTAAGTAAAATTGTAGAACAAGAGCTTTCCAAAAAAATTCATACTGCCGTTCTATCAGGGCCAACTTTTGCTAATGAAGTTGCTAAAGGACTTCCTACTGCCATCACAGTCGCGTCTAAATCACCTGAGTTTTCTAACCAACTAGCAACCATATTTCATAATCAATATTTTAGAATCTATACTAATCAAGACATCATAGGTGTTCAGGTAGGTGGTGCAATTAAAAATGTACTTGCTATCGCTGCTGGAATTGCTGATGGACTTGGGTTTGGTGCAAATACCAGAGCAGCACTTATTACCCGTGGACTGCAAGAAATTATTCGCCTTGGTATTAAATTAGGTGGCCAACCAGAAACGTTTATGGGATTAACTGGACTTGGTGATTTAATATTAACATGTACCGATGACCAATCAAGAAATCGGCGTTTTGGACTAGCTTTGGGGCAAGGAAAAAATAGGGAGAAAGCTATTAAAGAAATTGGTCAAGAAATTGAAGGAGTATCCGCAGCACGCGAAACTTATTTATTGTCTTTAAAGCACAAGATTGACATGCCTATTACAGAGCAAACTTATAAAGTGTTATATGAGGACATGGATCCTCGAATTGCAGTTCAAAACTTATTGGCACGTGACCAAAAAGCAGAAATTTAACACTATCTCGAATGTCATAAAATAAAAGCAGATAATAATATCCCCCATAACGGGAAAAATTTATTATCCAATACATCCCCTCTAGACCAAGAGTTTAAAAAAACAGAAATTATCTAAAATTCAACATTTTAGACTCGATCATTTTAAAAAATAATAAGCAAACCATTTATATGATTAACCCATCCCTTTTTCTGCTTTTCTATTAATATTAACATTACTAGCTATTGCAGCTGAGGCAAATAGTGTTGATGAAATAATAAATTCGCCTGAAATAAACCCAAACAAACCAACTATAAACATTGCTCCAGTTAACACATCTTTGTAAAAATCACTCATATAAAATCCTCTATAAAAATTAAATGTCGTTATTGACGAAAATAACTATAGCAGACACATTATTAGTAAACTATACCCAGATAATTACATAGATTGTTTCCCAAAACAAAACAATTGTGTCATAAAACTGTCATCTATCTATGCACACTGTTAAATCTATAACATCCTTACTTATCAATTATTTTCAGAGTCAGGTTTTAGAATTATTTTTTTAATTCACCGTTTATTGATTCAACTTAGCTTTTAATAGATTGATAAGTAAATTTAGGCAGCACACAGAATTTTCTACTGCGTCACATTTTTCTATAGAAGCCTTCGCACTAATGTCAGAATAATCCGCATTAAGAAAAGCAAGAAAAATATTATTTATGAACTATTATAATTAAAGCCTAATTTATTAATTAACCCTACCAGTCACACAAAATTAATGAGTCTCATATGTTACATATTATTGATAATTTCCCCATTCCAACATTTTTTTTAAACAAAACCCAGTCCGGTGACACAATTATTTTCACCAACAATGCTGTTCTGGCAGTAAAGCAAGGAAATATTGAAACCGAATCCTTAATGCAAAAAGCCTTCAGCCATATTAATTTATACGTTCGTAAAACAGATTTATTAATTAGAAACATCTCTAACAATGAGCTTTTACGTGGTGTTATAGTTATTGATGAGCTTCAATACAAAAATGCTATTTCTAAAAGGGTTGCATTAAAATCATATAATTAATCACCTAACATCATGCATTATTATGGTGATAAAAATTCTATTAGGCTTGTTATTTGCTCAACTCTAATTTGAAGTGCCTACACATATAAATCTAACAATTTTGCTTAGTTCTTTCATCCTCAATTAAGCACAAGGAGGCTTATATGACATGCTGGGACAGAGTAGTAAGGAGCTTGCAGAAATAGGCGGCTGAACAGAAATTAAATATTTCTTTATTAGTAACAATTTATTATCTATGACATAGTTGAGTTCTCATAAACACAACGACCTATACCACCATTTCTCATTCACATTTTTTATCCACTAATCCCACCTTTTGTTAAATGCTTAGGCTCTAACAGCTTAGCTAGTTCTTCTTGTGATAAATCAGTCATTTCTTTGGCTACGTCAATAATAGGCCTTCCCTCTTTATAGGCTGCTTTTGCTATTTTTGCTGCTTTTTCATAACCTATAATTGGGTTTAACGCTGTAACTAAAATAGGGTTTTTAGATAATGCTTCTTGCAAATTACCTTGTCTAACGACAAAGGTTTCAATAGCTTTATCCGCTAATACTCTAGAAACATTCCCTAAGATATCGATACTCTGTAAAACATTGTAGGCAATAACAGGAAGCATAACATTAAGCTGAAAACTACCTGCTTGCCCTGCCACTGTTATAGTTGCATCATTTCCAATAACCTGGGCAGCCACCATTGCCGTTGCTTCAGGGATCACAGGATTAACTTTACCGGGCATAATACTGCTTCCAGGTTGCAAGGCCGTTAATTCGATTTCTCCTAAGCCCGCTAATGGACCACTGTTCATCCAGCGCAAATCATTTGCTATTTTCATAAAACTTACCGCGATAACTTTCATTTGACCTGATAATTCAACAATAGCGTCCTGAGCACTTAAACTTTCAAAGAAAGAATCATTTGGCTTAAAAGGTAATTCCGTTTCTTCTGATAAAGTCTTTGAAAACTTTTTTGCAAACTGAAAGTCAGCATTAATTCCTGTTCCAACAGCTGTACCACCCTGAGCTAACTTATATATTCTTGGCAGTGTTGCGTTTATTCGATCAATTCCATTTCTAATTTGTAATGCCCATGCTCCTAATTCTTGTTCCATTGTTAAAGGCATTGCATCCATTAAATGCGTACGTCCTGTTTTGGTGACATCACTTAAAGAAGCGGCTTTATCTTCAATTACTTCAGCTAAATGACTTAATCCAGGTAATAATTTTTTCTGACACTCAATTGCAGCACTAATATGAATGGCAGTTGGAATAACATCATTACTACTTTGCCCCATATTGACATGATCATTCGCACCAACAGATTTACCTATCGCCTCGCTAGCTATATGAGCAATAACTTCATTGACATTCATATTGGTACTTGTACCCGATCCTGTTTGAAAAATATCAACGGGAAATTGCTCTTGATGTTGCCCATCAATAATTTGCTGAGCTGCTTGAATAATTGCTTTCCCTTTCAGTTCATCAAGTTCCCCTAGCTCCATATTCACTTTAGCAGCAGTTTTCTTGATTAAAGCAACTGTCTTAATAAAAGCCGATGGTAATACCAAGCCACTCACAGGGAAGTTATTGATAGCTCTTTGTGTTTGAGCTGCATAAAGCGCATCTACAGGAACTTGTAATTCGCCCATGCTATCTTTTTCTGTTCTATAATTGTTAGTCATATTAATCTTAATTAATTCTTTTTATAAAAGCTTGAGCATCACTCAAAGAAAACGGCCAGCATAATTCATTTTTTGTTTCTGAGTGATATAAAACGGGGATTTTAATTGCGTATTTTTCCTGCCAATGTTCTTGTTCAGCTATATCAATCAGCTCAATTTCAACCTCTTTACAGTGAAGCAAAATCAACTCAGCTTCTTCGCATAAATGACAACCTAATGTACCTAATAAAATCAACTTCATTATATTAATGCCTAGAAATCTTATCCAAATAGCCCATTAATAGTGCGGATATGACCATGGTTAAGTGAATCAGTACATACCACATAATTTTATCATTAGCCGTTGTTTCTATATTCATAAACACTTTTAACAAATGAATAGACGAAATTGCAACTATTGAAGAAGCTACTTTCATTTTTAAGGATCCATAATCATGGCTTCCTAACCAATCCAGCTTCTCGGTATCTTCTTTTATATCTAACTGCGATACAAAATTTTCATAGCCACTGAACATGACAATAACAGTTAAGCTCCCTACTAACGTTATATCAATCAGTGTGAGTAGTTTTAAAATCAACGCTGATTCATTCATTGCCATTATTTGAGGCAAAAAGTGATAAAGCTCCTGAAAAAACTTGATAAATAAAGCACATAAAGCTAAGCTTAACCCCAAATAGACAGGCGCTAAAACCCATCGACTTGCATACATCATCCTTTCAATTGTTTTTTCGATTTTATTTGCGTCCATATTACCTTACCCTTTAGTGATGCATATGTGCAGACAACCATCTCTCTGCGACTTCTTTTACCATTCCTTTTCTTTTTGCATAACTATTCAGTTGTTCTTGATCTATTTTCCCCACATTAAAATATTGCGATTCTGGGTGAGATAAATACCAGCCACTTACAGCAGCTGTTGGGAACATTGCGTAACTTTCCGTTAGTTCAATAGACGTTGCAGTGGTTGCATCTAACAACTCAAATAATTTTTCTTTTTCTGTATGATCAGGGCATGCAGGATAGCCTGGTGCCGGGCGAATACCTTTATAGTTTTCGGCAATCAACTGTTCATTAGCGTGATCTTCATCAACTGCATAACCCCAATGATCCTTTCTGACTTGCTCATGCAAATACTCAGCAAAAGCTTCTGCTAACCGATCTGCCAGGGCTTTAAGCATAATGGAATTATAATCATCATGATCTTTCTCATATTGTGCGACTCTGTTATCAATACCAATTCCTGTTGTCACCGCGAAGCCACCGATATAGTCAGCTTTTCCACTTTCTTTACTGGCAATAAAATCAGATAAACAAAAATTGGCTCTTCCAGGTGCTTTTACATTTTGTTGACGCAAATGATGCAAGGTTTCTAGTAGTTCAGTTCTCGACTCATCAGTGTATAGCTCAATATCATCATCTACACTATTAGCGGGGAAAAAACCGATGACTGCTTTAGCTGTTAACCATTTTTCACTAACGATTTGGTTTAACATCTTCTTTGCATCAGCAAATAATTTAGTTGCAGTTTCCCCTACCATCTCATCTTTTAAAATCTTGGGATATTTACCCGATAATTCCCACGTTTGAAAAAAGGGTGTCCAGTCAATATAACGAACTAGAACATCTAAGGATAAAGAATCAATAGCTTTGGTACCAAGAAATGAAGGTTTAGTCGGCTCATGACTTCCAGCATCAAACTTATTTAACCGAGCATTTTCTAAACTATGTTGCTTAACTTGAGATTTACGACCTTTATGTCTTTCACGTACTTGCTCATATTCTGCGCGTATTTTGTCTATGTAAGGTTCTTTTAACTCATCACTGAGTAATGAGCTAACCACTCCAACACTACGTGATGCATCTGTAACATAGATAGTTGGTGCATGATAATTTTGTTCAATTTTTACTGCTGTATGTGCTCGTGAAGTGGTTGCTCCACCAATCATGAGTGGAATATCAAACCCTTGTCGCTCCATTTCTTTAGCAACGTGTACCATTTCATCTAAAGACGGCGTAATCAAACCACTTAAGCCAATAATATCAACATCTTCTTCTTTGGCTTTTTTGAGAATTTGTTCTGCTGGGATCATCACGCCCATATCAATGACTTCAAAGTTATTACATTGCAACACAACACCCACGATATTTTTACCAATATCATGCACATCGCCTTTTACTGTTGCCATTAATATTTTGCCGTTTGATTTTATCCCGCCCCCTTTTTCTGCATCCATAAAGGGCATTAAATGTGCCACGGCTTTTTTCATCACTCGGGCTGATTTAACAACTTGCGGCAGAAACATTTTGCCTTCGCCAAATAAATCACCCACTATATTCATACCGTCCATTAACGGCCCTTCAATCACATGCAGTGGCAATTCAGATTCAATTCTCGCTTGCTCAGTATCTTCAATAATATAGTCAGCATTACCTTTTACCAAAGCGTGTGCTAGTCGTTTTTTTACAGGCCAAGTTCGCCACTCTAGATCTTCTGTCTTGGCAACAGCGCCTCCACCTTGATACTTCTGCGCCATTTCCAACATGGCCTCAGTTGCATCAGAGTGACGATTTAAGACAACATCTTCAACGGCTTTGCGAAGTTCATCAGGGATGTCTTCATAAATAGCTAACTGCCCGGCATTGACAATTCCCATCCCCATACCCGCTTTAATAGCATGGTAAAGAAAAACTGCGTGAATCGCTTCACGAACTAAATTATTACCTCGAAAAGAGAAAGAGACATTAGAGACACCTCCTGAAATTAAAGCATGTGGGCAGGTTTCTTTAATAATGCGCGTTGCTTCAATAAAGTCAACACCATAGTTATTATGCTCATCAATCCCCGTCGCTATAGCAAAAATATTGGGATCAAAAATAATGTCTTCTGGTGGAAAGTTAACCTCTTCGATCAAAATTTTATAGGCGCGCTGACAAATCTCAATTTTTCTTGCCATCGTGTCAGCTTGGCCTTGTTCATCAAAAGCCATCACAATCATGGCTGCACCATAGCGACGAATTAATATAGCTTGCCTAATAAAATTTTCTTCCCCCTCTTTAATTGAGATGGAGTTAACAACACCTTTACCTTGAATACATTTAAGACCGGCTTCTAAAATATCCCATTTAGAAGAATCCAGCATAATGGGGACTTTAGCAATATCTGGCTCTGAAGCGATTAAGTGTAAAAACCGCACCATCGCTTCTTTTGATTCCAACATGCCTTCATCCATGTTGATATCAATAATTTGTGCACCATTTTCAACTTGTTCTTTAGCAACGCTCAGCGCTGTTTCAAAATCGCCTTCTACAATTAAGCGCTTAAACCGTGCAGACCCTGTTACATTAGTTCTTTCTCCAACATTAACAAAAAGGGAATCTGCTGTGATGTTTTGAGGCTCCAGCCCTGCAAGTCGACACTGCTTTTCCAATTGAGGAATTTTTCTGGGAGGGTATTTTTGAACTTCATCAATAATGGCTTTAATATATTCAGGCGACGTTCCGCAACAGCCTCCAATAATATTTAAGTAACCCTCCTTTGCCCAGTCTGCAATTTCTTTCGCCATTTCTTCTGGCGTTTCATCGTACTCACCAAATTCATTGGGTAAGCCAGCATTCGGGTGAGCAGAAATGTGAGTTTCTACAATAGTTGAAACTTCTGCAACATATTGCCTTAATTCAGTGGCTCCTAAAGCACAATTAAAACCAATAGAAATAGGATCAACATGGCTTAGCGAATTACAAAAAGCAGCCGCAGTTTGTCCAGATAATGTCCGACCCGATGCATCAGTAATGGTGCCTGAAATCATCACAGGTAATTTATAGCCTAATACATCAAAATATTGCTCTACTGCAAAAATAGCCGCTTTAGCATTGAGAGTATCAAAAATGGTTTCAATTAAGATAATATCAACATCCGCATCACACATACCTCGAACAGCTTCTGTATATGCTTCAACCAACTCGTCAAAACTAATATTTCTGAAACCGGGGTCATTCACCTCAGGTGACATAGATGCAGTACGGTTTGTTGGACCTAAAGTACCGGCAACAAAACGTGGCTTATCTGGCGTTAATACAGTAAATTCTGCGGCAACTTCTTTAGCTAATCGAACCGATTCAAAATTAATTTCGTAGGCTAATGACTCCATATTGTAATCAGCCATAGCAATACAGGTTGCATTGAAAGTATTGGTTTCTACAATGTCTACCCCAACCTCATAATAGGCTCTATGGATAGCCTTAATAATTTCGGGCTGAGTTAAAGATAAAAGATCATTATTTCCTTTTAAATCACTTTCCCAGTCAGCAAAACGCTCGCCACGGTAATCTTTTTCCTCTAAATGATAACTTTGTATCATCGTGCCCATAGCACCATCAAGGAATAAAATACGTTGAGATAAGTGTTGTTTTAAAGTTTCGATACGGTTCATTGCGGATATAAATTGCTGATATTAATTAAGTCAATGATTGTAGTATTGTAGCCTAGGAAGCGCCCTAAAAATAGAACCTATCGAGAAAGAGAAGTTCTTTAAATCATTTCCCCATTTATTCTAAAAAGTGTTGCGCTATTTTATAAAAAATAAAGAAGCTAGAATATGGATACTCATAAATGGAACAAGACAAGAACTATTACCGAACGAAGCATACTCTCAACTAAGCTTTGAAATATGTTAATATATATTAGAAATTACTAATAAAAGCAGAGGGGGGAAAATGTCTAAACCAAATTTATTACACGTTATCCAAAGTGTTCTTGCTGCTGCGATTGGAGTTCAAAGTAACAAAAATAGAGAAAGAGACTTTGAACAAGGCTCTTTACCTAGCTATCTAATTGTTGGATTTATTTTTACAATATTATTTATTCTTTCACTAGTTTTTATTGTAAAAAGTATAATAAGTTAATAAAGTAACTCTACTTAACAAAAAAGCCCAGGTTAACCTAGGCTTTTTTGTACTTGATTAAAAAACTATGGGAATTCTTTACCATAAATTTTCTCTAATCAAAACAGGATAATTTCAACTCTTTTCTGAAGAAGTACTAAAGCTATCTTTAATGCTAACTAAAGTCTCTTTAAGCCCATCAAATAACCCTTTAAATGCAAACGCCTGTTTTAACATTATCATTTGTCTTACAATAGCTACAACAAAAAAAGGAACAACAAAAGGAAGAATTTCAAAAATGATCCCAATAAAAGTTCCACCAGGCCCCGACTGTATTCCCGCTGTATCACTATTATCTCTAGCATTAAGCCCACCTGCAGAATCATATTCTGCATAAGAATCCTGGTCAAACGTTTCAATAATCAATATATTAAAATAAATCATTGCCACTTGCACCCCAAGAAACAAAATAAAACTGCCTGCCACCCAAAACAATGCATTACCTGTTTTAGCCTCTAACGCAGTTCTATAGACCCATATCGCTATCAAAATAGCAAGTAATCCACCAATAACCATTTAACCCACCCCTTATTATTTTAATTGTTGTTACCAACTCAAAACTTTTATATTTATTGCGACTCTCTTCGTGACATCCAATCACACATTAATAAAATCAATATCGCAAAGGACAATCATACCACCAATTACTTACCATCTCCCTCTGTTATTTTCTAATATGAGTAAATATACAAATATTACTTATATTTTATGTAGATGGCAATTTTGATCATTTCATACCTAATAAATAACTGATGATTAGCGACTTTTTTCATATTCTGAGCCTAACCAAATAAGTTTATCTTTCACAACATTTTTTAAAATCTCCAGTATAATCACTCGTCTACAGACCATTCGCCCTAGCTCAGTTGGGTAGAATGCAGCTCTCCGGTGACAAGGGGCATCTCATTTTGGGTCTTTAAGGTAAGTGCCATAACAAACATTCAAAAAATCGAGTATAATCTAACTTCAAAATCATAGGCGCCCGTAGCTCAGCTGGATAGAGTAACGCCCTCCGAAGGCGTGGGTCGGACGTTCGAATCGTCTCGGGCGCGCCATTTTGACATTTGCCTCCAAATATTGTTTTTAGCTCAGTATTCTGTGCTTGACAAATCTGTGACATAGCATATAAACATCAATTAATTTAATTTACGGTTTGTACCTTTATTCTCGATTCCTATTTTTTTAAATAATAACTTTCGTTTTAAACAAATATTTAACTATATCTGATAATCGAATGTCTTAGAACAGTCATAAATAGCAATGGGGCTGGGCAGAAAATACGCGTACAACAAGCACTGACCAACTAAGGCTTTTATAGTATAACTAGTTTTATTCTCAAATGCTTAAGTTGGTATCAGCTCGATTAATATACAATAATTTTGCTATGCCTCCGATTTCAGGAATTATTTAGTGATAAAAATAAACAACAATAAAGGTAGCCTGATTTCTATCATTATTCCTGCAAATAATGAGGAGAGGGTAATTGAGCGTTGTTTAAACTATCTACAAAAACACTTAAATCCTGAAGAAGCTGAAATCATAGTGGTTTGTAATGGATGCACTGATAAAACGGCAAAAATTGTTAGAGCTATGGATAGTGATATTCGATTGATTGAGACCCCTCTGGCTTCAAAAGCAAATGCTTTAAATCTTGGTGATAAATATTCAATAGGGTTTCCACGGATTTATTTAGATGCTGATATTCTAATAAGTGGAGAGGATATTACAAAACTAGCTAATGAACTTAAAAAAGGAGTATTACTTGCAGCATCTCCAGCACTGAAGATAGATACAAAAGGACGACCGTGGACAATTAGAGCATTTTATCAAATATGGTGTAACTTGCCTTTTGTTACTGAGGGGACTATTGGCTGTGGAATTTATGCGCTGTCTAAACAAGGTAGGCAGCGGTTTGATAAATTTCCTGAAATCACAGCAGATGATAGTTTTGTACGCTTTTTATTTTCTTCTACTGAGAGGGGAATAGTAAAAAATGCAACTTTTATAATATCTCCGCCAATGTGTTTATTAGATCTTTTAAGTATTAGAATTCGTCAATGTTTTGGGTTTTATGAATTTAAAAAGACTTTTCCTGAATTAGTACAGCAACACTCTGAAAGCAACACTAAAAGTATTTTTTTCTTATTTTCTAAAATTTCTTTATGGCCGGCTCTTTTAGTTTATATAAGTATAAATTTTTATTCGAGGTTAGGTGGGGTATGTAAATTTTGGTTTGGAAATCGACTTTATTGGAATAAAGATGAATCCTCTCGGTTTTAATTATCTTGTGATCTTCTGATATTATGCGACAACTATTATTGCTCTTTAGAGATTTAATTAAAGTAGGTTATAGAAGCTATATTCAATTAAAAACGCGTTTAGTCATTGATCGCCAACCTCATACATGGATTGATTGGAGTGCACGCCTAGATGTCATTCCTTTAAAATCGGCTCATAAACGCCATACTTTACTTTTAAAAAAAGGTGCTTATATTGAAACAGGGTGTGTTGTTAATACATGGCATGGAAATGTAACATTTGGAGTACGCACTAATATTGGTATTAATACGATTGTGATTGGGCCCGTTAATATAGGCAATCAAGTAGCAATTGCACAAAATTGTTTTATATCGGGAGAAAATCACCGGTTTGATGATATGAAAAAAAATATCAAGGAGCAAGGTTTATTAATTAATCCAATTATCATTAATAATTATGTATGGATTGGAGCAAATTGCAGTGTCTTACCTGGTGTTGAAATAGGTGAGCATAGTGTGATTGGTGCTGGCTCTGTTGTTACTAAACATGTCCCTGCATTTTCATTGGCTGTAGGAAATCCAGCTCAAGTTATCAAAACATATAATCATACTAATAATTCTTGGGAATCACTATCACCTGATATCTAAATTATACAAGCCACGATCGCTTATAAGTGTGTTGAATATAATGATATGTCTTATATTTTACTTTTCATCCATCTTCGATAGCGACGCTTCCAAGTAGTCCAGCGAAACCACCATTTTGAATGTTCTTCTTGGTCATGGTAGAGGCATAACTCATTACCATCTGCAATACGATTAGTATAAAAATTAGGAACCTCTGTACGGTTTTCCATTTTAAGGTGAAATACAGGACATGCAGAAGACGCTTGGGGAGGCACAATCCAAGACCAATCACCAGCAGGCGTGCGACCATGGCTTTGTTCAATGCGAGCAAAATCCATATATTGATTACTTGCAGTATGATGATCAACCATACTTATTCCATCACGGTTAAAAGAGTATAAGACTGCTTCATTAAGAGTAGTTAGTGCTTGATCTTTCCACAATAAAGAAGAATTAGAGGGGCTGTTACCAATGACATGAGCAATAGTGGGTAAAAGGTTATAACGTCTTTCATCAGCAAGGTTGCGAGATGCTATTTCAGATCCCATGTAAAACCCATTGAATGGTGCGCAAGGATAATCTATACCACCAATAGTGAGAATCATGGAGCTCACACAAGGAAGTGCATACCATTTTATTCCTAATGAGCTGATCGATGGCTCTGTTGGATGCTCTATGTGGACGTGCTTAACTAAGTTTTCGGGTAATTCGAAGAATGAACGATATCCTGCTTTATCACGAAGTAATATTGGGAGTAGGTCAAAATGACTAGGTTTTGATGGTGGTTTCCAGCCTAAAGATATTGCAGCTCAGTAGACTCTATAGTAATAGGGTCGCCTATAGTTGGCTTTCCTGAGCCAGCATACCCTGCGTATTGGATAAGTTGCCGACTCTCAATAAAAGCAGGAGTTTGGTTGCCTATAACAGGAGAAAAAATAGAAATTATTGATTGTATTTTTCCATTGCCTTGGGCTTTATCTATATGATCAACAAGGTGGTCAGTTATGCCATTTATTTGAGTGAATTCTCTGCAGTCAATTACTTTTAATGATCTCCAGAGGAGACGACCAATACAACGAGAATGATTACGCCATGCAACTCTAGAGCCAAATTCAAGTTCGGCAAATGTGTGTGTATAAAACCCATGTTTTTTTAAATCCCTCAGAACTTCCTTTGTACGATTTTCTGCGGCTTGTGAAGATAAATTATTTTCGCGGTAAAACTGCTCAATAAATACAATAGCTTCCTCACGAATTTCAGCAGGACTTAGTTGTCTAAGTCTACGTCGCAGTGTACTGGAGCGGACTTTGGAATCAGCTTTTATCATAGGTAAATTACATTAACCCATCAAATGCTCTTGCTGCAGAACGAAGAGGTCTCATATTTATGGCATGAACGATAGCTAAGGTTCTGTGCAATGCTCGACTATATTCTTTTGATGGGGCTTGACTCTCTTTATATTGCAAACGTGAATTTATTTTGTCGTGATGTGTGACTTTTATTTCAGGATATAAGCGTGTACCTGCTACTAAATCATTGTACATAGGGGTTCCTTCATGAATACTTAAGTCATTAATCCTTATTCGATCAATTTGTTTTAAATGCTTCTCAAGAAAACTGGCTGTTAATTCAAGGTCGATTGCTGTTTCCCCAGGAAAACCCCGAAACATAGTGCACCTTACACTCAGTCCAGCATCATGAGCATCTTGGATAAATCTCGAGTTTTCTTCTACAGTAGCTCCTTTCTTCATAGCATCTAAGAGTCTTTGGCTTCCGGATTCTAAGCCAAAACTTACCCTGCGCATACCAGAAGCAACTGCAGCTCTAAGATCTTTTTTCTGAAGGCCGTTATCTTTTCGTCCATCAACATGGACTGTACCAATCCATTGTGCACCAGGAATGCGTTGCTGTACTCCTTTGATAATTCCACGCCATAGAGTAGGGTATGAATTTAATTTTAAATCTAAAAAAATAAAATTATTGGTTTGGTGGCGTCTTGCCTGTTCTTCCATTTCATGTAAAACAAGCTCAATACTTCGTGGTCGGAACATACGACCGCTAACACTGTGTACATCACTACAAAAAACGCATTCAGCCCATTGGCAACCACGACCAGCCATTATAGGAATAACTCGAAAAGGGTATCGATCCCAAGGAAAATCTGTAAAATCAGGAACAAGAATGCTATCAAGGTCTCGCAAAGGAAGAGCCGGAGCAGAGCGTTGTCCGTTGGGTAAAATGATGCCATTAAATTGAAGGAGGTCATCACCTTGAACTACAGCTTTTACGATAGAGGGTAATGACAGATCTACTTCCCCACCTACAATTGCAGTTAGCCCCGGAATGTTTAGCCAAGCTTCAGTAGTTTTTTGAAGATTAAATACAGGACCACCGAGGAGGAAAGGGATATTACGCTCTTTTGCTAGATAACCTAATCGGACAACGGTACGATAATGCTGTAAATATGCAGATAAGAGAAGAATATCAGGCTGGGTATCTAAAGCTTTTTTAGTTTCTCTTATAACAACTGGCTGAGGCCGAGAAATCCAGTATATTCGCAACTTACGAGCTATATTACGAATCCAAATTAGTCTTGGCTGATTTGATAAATGAAGCGAACGTTTAAAGTGCTCAAAAAAATTTTCTTTTTGTTCGCGCTCAGCCGCTGGCACATCATAAGCCAAAGGTGAAAGAACTTCTGCATTGAACCCTGCGTTTCGTAGAGATGAGATGAGTAACCCTATTGCTAAAGTTGGAAACGTTGAATAATTGTTGAGATCAACGATTAATGCTTTACTTCCAGTTTGAGTGTTTTTATCAGAAATAGGGGGTGCTTTATCATTTGGAGAGTATGAAGACAAAGGAATAATAGACTCCAAATATTTATGGTGTTCATTGGCTCGCGATTATAGCATATGATTATCATATCACCTTGGATATCATGATTTTTTTGAGTTTATTGTCGAAAATAAGTACCCAAGTAAAATTAATTTGACAATTTTACGCAGGATTTTTTTCATTTTAGGCACCGAATAAATAGGCGCATAGCAAGCTACGAAACTATTTATTCGGTTTCTAAAATGGTAAAAAAGACAAGTAAAAAGTTAATTTAATTTTACTTGGGTACTTAATCTATGTTGATCAAAGAATCCTTAAGTGGACGCTAGTAGTTGACTTACTCATAAAACCTGATCCCTAGAAATTATATTTAAGTAGATAGGGAGGGTAGGGCAATCGGGCTTAAATTC
>JAGLDH010000034.1 GCA_023145835.1 Methylococcales bacterium | reverse complement strand
CCTTTTGCTATTAATTGTTTAATTTGAGATTGTTGCTGTTCTTGATTCATTCTTTGCCTACAAAATACATTCAACACGAAAATACGACTAACAGAAAATTATATCACTTAATTCCTTTCATAGCCATGCCAAAGTCGTGAAATTTATTATATTAAAATTAGCTTTATTAAACTAATGTAAAACCTTTATTTAAATCACTATTTTTACTTTTGAATATTCATAAATGCAAATAATTTTCTCAACTCGGCTTTTTCATCTTCGGCTAAACCCTCTGTATTTTCTTTATTCAATAACCGACTTAAAGCAGCTTCATTTGCCTGTTCAATGAGTCTATCTAGTGCACCCGAAAATTCCGCCTCCATTCCATCATCAATAATAAAGCTTTGATTAATCAATGATTTAATTATTTTCTCACTACTTTTCCCTCTAAAATATTCCAGTAAAACGGCGGAATTTCTGGATTTAGCTCTTTCTATTACTTGCACAACCTCTGTTAACAAGCTTAGTCCGGGGAAAACAACCTTCTTTAAATCAAACTCTTTTTCTTCAAAAACATCAATTAAATCAGGGTTTTGAAGCAATAAAGCAATGGCAGTACGAGCAGGGGAAAGTTTATTCGACTTAACATCACCCCTTTTACCTAAACTAGGTAATCTATTTTTTTCTATCTCAACAGGCTCTAAAACTTTTTTAGCATAACGACCGGATAATTCTTCTAATTTACCCCCCATCATGTCTCGAAAAACACCAGCAGGAATTTTCTCAATATAAGGCTTAGCTTCAGCAACCAAACGAGACCGTCCTTCAATTGTTGTTAGATCAAGATCTTTAGAAACATGCTCAAAAAAATAATCAGATAATGCACTTGAATTCTGCACTTGCTGCTCAAATGCAGCACGCCCTTTATTTCTAATCAGAGAATCCGGATCTTGCCCATCAGGAACAAGCATCACTCTCGATTGCCGACCATCCCTAAGACAAGGAAGTATTTCTTGAACGGCTCTCCAAGCAGCCTTTTTCCCTGCCGCATCCCCATCAAAACAAAAAACAATTTCAGTTGTAAACCGAAACAACAAATCCATATGGCCTTTTGAAGCAGCAGTTCCTAATGCAGCAACAGAATAGAAAACTCCAAACTGGCTCAGCGCCAATACATCCATATAACCCTCTACCAAGATAATCCTTTTTGGCTTCGAACGCTTTTCTAAAAGCTCAAACAACCCATAAAGTTCCATACCTTTAGAGAATATGGGGGTTTCAGGAGAATTCAAGTATTTAGGGAGAGAGCCATCTAATACTCTCCCTCCAAAACCAACAATACGTTTTCTCTTATCTCTTATCGGAAAAACAAGCCTTCCTCGAAAACGATCAAAAACCTTTCCATTTTCTTGGCCAGTCAACATACCCGACTTAAGCAATAATTCATTATCAAACCGAAGAGCTAAGGAATCCCATTCATTCGGAGCATAACCCAAAGAAAATTCTTTTGCGACCTCACCACTCAACCCTCTATTTTTAAGATATTGAATTGCATCTTTACCTTGCGGATGATTTCTTAATTGGTCAACATAAAACACGGCAACTTGCTCAAGAATAGAATACAAAGCACTATAATCCTGTTTTTGTTGAGCGTATCCAGAAGATTCTCTAGGCACATCAATTCCAACAAATCCAGCCAAGTCCTCTATCGCTTCGACAAAGCCAAGATGACTAAACTCCATCAAAAAACTGATGGCATTTCCTCCAACTCCACAACCGAAACAATGATAAAACTGTTTTTTTCTATTGACCGAAAAGCTAGGGGATTTTTCTGTATGAAAGGGGCAGCGAGCAACATAACTACTTCCAGCTTTCTTAAGCGGAACATGCGAATCAATCAAATCGACAATATCGACTCGCACCAAAAGATCATCTATAAAATCATGTGGTATCCTGCTGCCGGACACAGCCACCTAACCTTAAATTAATTACGCAGAAAGCTTAGCTTTAATGACTGAACTTACAACAGACATGTCAGCACGACCTAGCATTTGAGGCTTTAATATCCCCATCACCTTACCCATTTCTTTTATTGACTCTGCTCCAGAATCAGAGATAGCACTTACTACCATTTTTTCAATTTCTTCTGCGGTCAATGCTTGAGGCAAAAAATCTTGAATAACAATAATCTCAGCTTCTTCAATATCAACAAGATCCGTTCGACCAGCATCATTAAACTGTCGAATAGATTCGCGTCGCTGCTTTAACATCTTATCTAAAACAACAATGACTCGCTCATCATCCAACTCAATCCGCTCATCAACCTCAATCTGCTTGATAGCGGCTAATATTGTACGAATAACAAGCAATCTTTCTTTTTCTTTCGCCTTCATGGCTTTTTTCATCTCATCCTTGATACTCTCTTTTAATAAAGACATGCTCAAGCCTTAATTTAAAGTTGTGGACGACCGCGACGTAGATTTTTTAGTGCATAACGCTCACG
Organism: Methylococcales bacterium; assembly: GCA_023145835.1. GTDB lineage: Bacteria > Pseudomonadota > Gammaproteobacteria > Methylococcales > Methylomonadaceae > QPIN01. The sequence continues at coordinate 75,705 of JAGLDH010000034.1, read as the reverse complement.
TGCTAATTTTTTTAGATGACGCTTAACAGCAGCAGCACCTTTGCGTTTACGCTCTGCTGTTGGTTTTTCATAAAATTCACGACGACGAACTTCAGAAAGTATACCTGCTTTTTCACAAGAACGTTTAAAGCGACGGATTGCTATATCAAAAGGCTCGTTTTCTCTAACTTTTACTGATGGCATTATAATGACCTAATCTATGTTAATATGCTCTTGAGTCAAAGGACTCACACAAGTGAACCCTTAATTATACCCATAAATTTGATTTAATCAAAACCAATGTACATTTTAGGCATAGAAACCTCGTGCGATGAAACTGGTGTCGCCATTTATCATTCAAAAAAAGGCTTGATATGCCATCATCTATACAGCCAAGTTAGCATGCATAGTGAATACGGCGGAGTGGTTCCTGAATTGGCATCACGAGACCACATTCGCAAATTAATTCCGTTGATTAAGCAGTCACTCCAGGATAGCAAAATTAGCAAATCAGGTATAAAAGGGGTCGCATATACTGCCGGCCCAGGCCTAATGGGAGCATTGCTTGTAGGTGCAACAACCGCTAGAAGCTTAGCTTGGGCATGGCAAGTTCCCGCTATTGCAGTTCACCATATGGAAGGCCATTTACTAGCCCCAATGCTAGAAGAAAACCCACCGACATTCCCCTTTGTTGCTCTACTCGTTTCCGGAGGACACACACTGTTAATTCAAGTTAATGGTATAGGCCAGTATACCCAATTAGGCGAGTCCTTAGACGATGCAGCAGGCGAAGCCTTTGACAAAACAGCTAAATTGCTTGGTCTGGGCTATCCAGGAGGGCCAAAAGTTTCCCTGCTTGCTAAAAAAGGGACGGATCGCTTTATATTTCCAAGACCTATGACTGATAGGCCTGGTTTAGATTTCAGCTTTAGTGGGTTAAAAACATTTACCATGAACACCTTCAACTCAACTGACAAAACCGAGCAAGACAAAGCTGATATTGCATATGCATTTCAAAAAGCTACCGCTGAAACTTTAACCATAAAATGCAAGAGAGCATTACAACAAACAAAGCTAAAAACCCTTGTTATTGCCGGCGGGGTAAGCGCCAACACACAAATCAGAGCTGAATTACTTAAAATGACAAAAAAAGAAAATGCAAAACTTTTCTTTCCAAGGCTGGAGTTTTGTACGGACAATGGTGCAATGATAGCCTATGCAGGATGCCAGAGATTGCTAGCCAACCAAGAAGAAAACTTGGAAATTTACGCAAAACCACGCTGGCCTATCGAAGAACTAATGGCACTGTAACTATTTCTCAGTAAATCAAACTTAGAGACATCTCTATTAATTTTGCCAGAGCAGACATACGCTAAAACACCCAAAAACAAGCCGCGAAGAAAGCCATTAATAGCAAACCATAAACAAGACTTTCAACAAATTTATCGAATTTTTAAACGTATAGATGCCAACTACGGATTAATAAAGACGTCTTTTTTAGCACTCACACTCCAAAAGTTTTCGCAGTATTAGCTTAGAAAGTAGCTTTGCACTTCTTTAGCCTTCTCGGCTCATGTAATATCATAATCATGCCAACCGTTTTGGAATTATTATGACAGAGAACTCATAAGCTAAGCGACAACAAACTAACCCAAAGTTTTATAGCCTAGTAGTTTTTTATTAACAATCATTTCTGTAATAGCCTCAGGAACACTAGTTTCCCACTCATCCGACCCTTTTTTGATACCCAAAAGAACTTCAGCCAAATTAATATCCAACAAACTTTCATCTACATTTTCTAAGCCAACCAAATAGCCATTTTCAAGCAAATGTTTATATAAATACTTTATATGTTCAGCAGGCTGAAAATTTTGAACCGTCACCAATTCTTTTTGATCTGCCTTTTTTGTAGGATAAATATACAATCTAGTATTATCAGGAAATAACTTAGCAAACGCCTCTAAAATTCCACCTTCCAATCCCTCATAATACTCTTCATCAAAAATCAACTCTAAATTAGAAATACCAAGGATCATACCAATTTGCAGCTTGGTGTATCGACGAAAATAAGCTCGCAAACGAAAATAACGTAAATAATTAGAAATCATTACGGTATATCCTTGAGTGTTAAGCATATCTACTCGAGCCAAAAAATCAGCGTCATCAATATTATCACCAACAGTCAAACTCGCCATCGTCAATTCAGCCAAAACCAAAGTTTTATCCCCATCAATGGAATCTATTTGACTAAAATGCTTCTGAGCACATGTTGTCATATCAAGATGCACTTTAGTCAGCGGAGTAAAAGAGCCTCGTATTACCAACACATTTTTTTTATATAAAAGTTCAGAAGGGATTTTCACCTCTCCTTTTGGGCCAAACATGATGGCATGCGTTAAATTACTATGAACCAAATGTAAATTCATTAGCCTGTTTTCGATTTCCTCAAAATAAGGGCCAGAAAAATGAATCATATCAATCTCTAAGCGACCAGGCTCAAGAGCATCAGTTAGTGCCTCAATAATCTTTTTAGGCTTAGTAAAAAAATTAAAGGCTGAATGGATCAGATTAACACCAAGCACACCAAGCGCCTCTTGTTGAGCACCACCATCATTATCAAGCATTCGTACATGTAAAATAATATCACTTGGTGCAGCTTCTCTATAAAGCTGCAAACGGATACCCACCCAGCCATGACACTCTCTTTTTTGCAAATAACTTTTTGCTGTTACTGTTGCTGCATAAGAAAAAAAAGTAGTATTTTTAGGTCTCGAAGGAGTTAATAATTCCGTAACAGCTGTGTATTCCTTATCCAGCATTTTTACCAATCGATTTCGACTTACATACCGCTTAGTTTCCTCTTCCCCATAAATATCATCGCTAACTTGCATATCATAGGCAGACATCGTTTTAGCGACAGTACCAGCAGCACCACCTGCTCTGAAAAAATTTCTAGCAACCTCCTGGCCAGCACCTATTTCAACAATTGTGCCGTATTTACAGTTATCTAGATTAATTTCAAGTGCTTTATGTAAAGTATTATGTGTATTTTCGCGTTCAGACATGAGTGTTAATTAAGAGAAGTTGGGGAGCTTTATGACTATAAGTGTAGAACATATCCCTTATTATTAATAATTTAATCTGCTTTAATATTGTCAGCACACCAATCAATTCTTACATAAGAAACACTGTCTTTTTAAAAAAATTACATCATATTTCTGTACATACATATTCTATACACATGTTATTACAAAGAAAAAAAACAAATCAATCTTCTAATTATTTTTAATTTTATCCGTTTGAAAAACAGGTTAAGAAGCAATATCACTAATTTTTCACATTTTTCGATATATTCTGCCGATATTAATAGAAGCCCTTATTATCAAGATTCATTACAGTATTTCAATCATATTTCAACCACAAAACTCTTTAACTATTAATTGTTTTTAATGCGTTTGCCATGACATTTAAAAATAGGAAGCTCATGTTTATTAAAAAAGAGGGTATAATACTTGGTTAACTTAAATACTTCGGCGGGTAAAATCATGCAAATTATTCAGGAAGCACTTACATTTGATGATGTTTTATTAGTGCCAGCACATTCGACTGTGTTGCCTCGTGAAGTCGAATTAAAAACAAAATTAACACGAAATATATCACTTAATATTCCGCTAATCTCTGCTGCTATGGATACTGTGACAGAAGGTCGCTTAGCGATTGCGATTGCTCAAGAAGGAGGCATTGGGATCATTCATAAAAACATGACAATTGAAGAACAAGCGAGTGAAGTCAAACATGTAAAAAAATATGAAAGCGGTGTAATTAAAGACCCCATTACAGTCTCATCTGATGTAACCGTTAGAGAGGTTATAGAACTAACTCAAGCGAATAATATTTCTGGCGTTCCAGTTGTGGATGGCGAGGACTTGGTCGGCATTGTCACAAGTCGTGATTTACGATTTGAAACCAGGCTTGATGAAAAAGTGACATCGGTAATGACTCCTAAAGAACGTTTAATTACAGTTAATGAATCAGCCGACCAAAAAGAAGCAATCGCTTTATTACATAAGCACCGAATAGAAAAAATACTGGTAGTCAATGATAATTTTCATTTATCCGGCATGATCACAGTAAAGGATATACAAAAAGCAAAAGATTACCCCAAAGCCTGCAAAGATGACCAAGAACGATTATTAGTTGGAGCGGCTGTAGGTACCGGCGAAGAAACGGAACCTCGCGTTAGTGCCCTAGTTAAAGCAGGAGTTGATGTCATTATTGTTGATACAGCACACGGACACTCTCAAGGTGTCCTTGATAGAGTTCGCTGGGTTAAAACACATTACCCCTCTGTACAAGTTATCGGAGGCAATATTGCGACTGCAGATGCAGCAAAAGCATTAGTAGAAGCGGGAGCTGATGGTGTTAAAGTGGGAATAGGTCCTGGTTCAATTTGTACAACACGAATTGTTGCAGGCGTTGGTGTTCCACAAATTACAGCGGTAAGCAATGTTGCTGATGCACTTAAAGATACAGGAGTTCCTTTAATTGCAGATGGTGGAATTCGTTATTCAGGCGATGTAGCAAAAGCCCTTGCTGCCGGAGCACATACCGTTATGTTAGGAGGCCTTTTTGCAGGAACTGAAGAAGCCCCAGGTGAAGTAGAATTATATCAGGGACGTTCTTATAAATCATACCGAGGCATGGGATCTTTGGGCGCAATGTCTCAACAACAAGGCTCTAGCGATCGATATTTCCAGGAAGAAGATAGCGTGGAAAAACTGGTTCCAGAAGGAATAGAGGGACGAGTACCTTATAAAGGTAGTATGCTAGCTATCATCCATCAATTACTAGGTGGAATTAAATCCAGTATGGGCTATACCGGCAGCCAAAATATTGAACAAATGCATAACAATGTTCAGTTTGTGCGCGTCACCAGCGCAGGCATGAGGGAAAGTCACGTTCATGATGTGGCGATCACGAAAGAAGCCCCAAATTATCAGGTTAGTGGGTAAAAAATCTTAACTGGTAAATAACTTTCTTGGGGCTCTATAGTGAGCCCCTACTTATTTAAAGACTTTAGATTATAGAGATCCATCGTGAATCAACAGCAATCAGCAAATATTCATTCGCACAAAATCCTAATTTTAGATTTCGGCTCTCAATACACTCAATTAATAGCTCGCAGAATTAGAGAAATAGGTGTTTATTGTGAAATTTATTCTTGTGAATGTAGTACTGAAGAAATAAAAAACTTTGTCCCCAAAGGTATTATTCTATCGGGCGGCCCCGAAAGCGTAACAGGAGGAAATACTCCTAGGGCTCCTCAATGCGTCTTTGAATTAGGCATTCCTATTTTAGGTATTTGTTATGGAATGCAAACCATGACTGAGCAAATGGGCGGTAAAGTTGAACCATCGGATCATCGGGAATTTGGTTATGCTCAAATCAGAGCAAGAGGGCACTCTAAATTATTAAAAGACATTGAAGATCACACATCTAAAGAGGGCTATGGATTATTAGATGTATGGATGAGTCATGGCGATCATGTAGTTGATTTACCAGAAGGTTTTAACCTCATCGCAAGCTCTGATGGCGCACCTATTGCAGGCATAGCAAACGAAGAGAAAGCTTTTTACGGCTTACAATTCCACCCAGAAGTGACACATACAAAACAGGGAGGAAGAATCCTACAACGTTTTGTGATTGATATTTGTGATTGTGATACTTTATGGACATCTAGCAATATCATTGAAGAAAATATCCATTCTGTGCGTGAATCAGTCGGTACGGACAATGTAATTTTAGGCTTATCAGGTGGAGTAGACTCTTCCGTCGTTGCAGCCTTATTACACAAAGCTATTGGAAAGCAATTAACCTGCGTTTTTGTTGATACTGGCTTATTACGGTTGAATGAAGGCGACCAAGTGATGACTATGTTTGCCGAACATATGGGGGTTAATGTCATTCGTGTCAATGCAGAACAACGTTATTTAGATGCATTAAAGGGTAAAACAGACCCAGAAGCTAAACGTAAAATTATTGGTAATTTATTTATTGAAATATTTGATGAAGAAGCAGCAAAATTAACCAATGCAAAATGGCTTGCTCAAGGAACTATTTATCCAGATGTTATTGAATCAGCTGGATCTAAAAGTGGAAAAGCTCATCTCATTAAATCTCATCATAATGTGGGTGGTTTACCAGAAAATATGAAGCTAAAACTCGTTGAACCATTACGAGAACTATTTAAGGATGAAGTCAGAAAACTAGGGTTAGAATTAGGCTTACCCGCTGACATGGTATTTCGCCACCCGTTTCCTGGACCAGGATTAGGTGTTCGAATTTTAGGAGAAGTAAAAAAAGAATATGCAGACCTGCTTCGCCAAGCCGACGCTATTTTTATTGAAGAATTATATAAGCACGACCTTTATGACAAAGTGAGTCAGGCATTTGCTGTTTTTCTCCCGGTAAAATCAGTTGGGGTGATGGGAGATGGCCGACGTTATGATTATGTTATTGCCATACGGGCTGTAGAAACAATAGATTTTATGACAGCTCGCTGGGCACATTTACCCTACGACTTTTTAGATTTAATTTCACGCCGAATCATAAATGAAGTCAATGGAATATCTCGCGTTGCATACGATATTTCTGGAAAACCTCCTGCAACAATAGAGTGGGAATAAGTTTAACCGACGAACAATGGATGCGCCACGCCATCAGGCTGGCACAACGAGCAGAAGCCCAAGGAGAAGTGCCCGTGGGTGCGATCCTGATAAAAGAACAAAAATGTATCGCAGAAGGTTGGAACACCCCGATTCAAAACCATGACCCCACTGCTCACGCCGAAATGATAACTATCCGCCATGCAGGACAAATTCTAGAAAATTACCGACTCACCGATACGACACTTTATGTCACATTAGAACCCTGCGTTATGTGCATGGGAGCAATCTCCCATGCCCGAGTCAATCGTTTAGTTTTTGGTGCCTTTGATCCCAAACGTGGCGCAGTTTGTAACGCATTACAGTTAAGTGACGCTTCTTTTTTAAATCATAAAATAGAGTGGCATGGCGGCATTCTAGAAAATGATTGTGCAAATTTATTAAAAGATTTTTTTCGTACAAAACGAAAAAGCCTAACAAAGTAAAACGACTTACCAATAATTTAGTCTTTAGGCAGGTAGAAATAAATAACCCAACCTTTTCACGAAGAATTTTTGTTTGTCTTTGGTCTTGTTGTGCAGGACACATAGCAGACTATGTAACCGAAACAACAAGATCAAAGGCGGACAAAAAGGCAAGTAAGCTGGTGGGTTATTTGTTTCCAGTTGCCTTAGTAGAAATATGAGTCAATGCAGCTTCTAATTTCCTCCACTGCCACTCATCTTTCGGCAAACCAAAACGCAAACTGAAGGGTCGATCAAACAATCTAGTTAACACACCTAGCTGAGCTAAAGCACGATGAACTCTTTCTGCTTCTGATGTTTGTATCCAAACAAACAAATCTGTTTGTCCATCTGGTTGCAACCCATTCATTGTTAATAGTGAAGCAAGCCTGGCAGATTGTTTTTTCAAATAACGACGTGTTTGTTGTTGCCATTGTCTATCAGCTAAAGCTGCAGTAGCAACATAGCGCCCTGGATTACTTATTGTCCACGGACCAAGAATTTCATTTAGCTGAGTTAGTATTTTTTCTTCCCCAATAACAAAGCCACAACGTATGCCTGCCAAGCCAAAAAACTTTCCAATAGATCGTAAAATAATAAGTCCTTGAGTTGCAGGATAATTACTAAGACTATCCTCTGATGAAGCATCAATAAAAGCCTCATCAATAATCAGCCAACCCTTACGTTGATGTAGTTTTTTATGCCAGAGGAGCAATTGTTCTTTACTGAATCGCCATGCTGTCGGATTATTAGGATTAATTAAAATCAAAACATCCAGATTATCTAATTGGTCGTCTATCTTTTCATCTATGAGCTCTTTGACCTCATGTCCAGCTTTTTTCCAGCTATAGCTATGTTCTGCATACGCAGGTGTTAATACTCCGACCTGAGACTTTGATCGTAACAAGGGTAATGCCTGAATAGCTGCTTGAGAACCTGCAACAGGTAGGATTGATTGACATTGATAGTAGTGTTTTGCTGCAGTAATCAACCCATCATCTGATTCTGGCAGACGTTGCCAGCACTCTATCGGAATTGATGGAATACTCCAACCATTTGGGTTGATACCTGTTGATAAATCAATCCATTGGTTTATAGGGATATTATATTTTTCTGCTGCATTAATTAAATGCCCTCCATGCTCAAGCAAATGATGCTCCTATACTATCTACAATAACCAAGAGACTAACCCATAAAAACAAACTTTTATTTATTAAAGAATTAGCATTGTTAATATCATTATTACTAGGCAATTTTTCCATCCCAAAAAAAATTTTATTTTTACGCTTACCATGATACCAAGCAGATCCTCCTAATTTTAGGTTCAGAGAACCTGCTCCAGATGTCATCACTGGCCCTCCATTAGGACTATCAAGCAAATGCGCTTGATTTTTCCAACACTTAAGAGCATTCCAAGTTTGCCCTACTAATGCATAACTTAGAGCTGTTAATCTAGCCGGAATATAGTTTAACAAATCATCAAAACGAGCTGCTGCCCATCCAAAATAAAAAAAACGTTGGTTTTTATAACCCCACATTGCATCTAAGGTATTACTTAATCTATACAAAACCACACCGACAGGACCTACAACAACAAACCAAAAAATAGGAGCAAATACAGCATCCGCACCATTTTCTAATACAGATTCTATCGCTGCTTTCCGCACATCATCTTCTGTCATTCTTTCTGTTTCTCGACTAACAATCATACCTACTTGTTTTTTTGCTTGAGCCATATCAGCTTTCTCAAGCGCTTGATAAACCCTAAGAGAATGTTGCTTTAAACTGTTAGCTGCAATACAAAAATAAAGAATCACAGGCGATAAAAGTAATGACAAATAATTACTCTGATTTAAGAAATAAATCAAAAAAACAAATGGGGAAACAAGGGCTATGATGGCCATGCAGCCCATCATTTTTTTCTGTAAATCAGAGTGGCTTTTATTGCGAAATATCGCTTCCACTTTATTCGCTAACTGACCAAAACCGACTAATGGGTGATATTTTTGAGGTTCACCTAACCAATAATCCATTAAAATGGCTAAAATCACAATCAAACTCATACTAGCGATATACTCATAAATAATTAATAAAGAAGCCCTTCATGTTAAACTAATTTTTCTAAAATTTGTTCTGATGATAAGGGTTCATCAAAATAATATCCCTGAAATATCTCACAGCCTTTCTCAATTAGAAAACTTATTTGTTCTTGTTTTTCAACACCCTCTGCAACAACATTCAGCCCTAATATATGTGCTATTGTTATAATTGTTTCGACAATAGCTTCATCGTTCTGATCCTGATTAATATCTCGAACAAATGACTGATCAATTTTCAATTGATTTAAAGGCAACCGTTTAAGATAGTTAAGAGATGAATAACCTGTACCAAAATCATCAATAGAAAAACAGATCCCTCTCTTTTTAAGTGCATGCATTTTTTTAACTGTATCTTTTATATTATCAATAACAACACTTTCAGTCACTTCCAAGGTTAATCGAGTTGGGTCTATACCAAACCGCTCAATTTCTTTTTCTACCTGAACAACAAAATCACTCATACGAAATTGATGAGGGCTTACATTAACGGCGATATGAAACGCTCTATCTTGATAGCTTTCTTCCCAATATGATAATTGCTCACAAGCTGTCTTTAATACCCATGCCCCTATCTGCAAAATTATGCCCGTTTCTTCTGCAACAGAGACAAACTCACCAGGAAAAACGATACCTCGAACAGGGTGCTTCCATCGTAATAAAGCTTCAACTCCGATAAGTTTTCCAGTTAAATTCACCTGTGGCTGGTAACTAAGAAAAAATTCTTCACGTAAAAGAGCTAGACGCAGATCTTTTTCAAGCATCAATCTAGCATTCGCTGTAACTTGCATGGCAGATTCAAAGAAACGAATACCATTCCGATCCCTTTCCTTCGCTCGATACATTGCAGTATCAGCTTGTTTAAGTAGCTCTGCTGCACTCTGGTTATTTCCCGAAAATAGACTAATACCAATACTTAAAGTTATATACAACTCATGCGGATCTGCGTTGATAGGTCGACTAAACGTATTTTGAATTTTCTCAGCAACAAATTGCGCTTGATTTACAGCTAATTTAGTGTTTTCGCTAAGATCTTTTAGTAATATTACAAATTCATCCCCACCGAAACGAGAAAGAGTATCTTCTGATCGTATTTGACCCTGTATACGCTGACTAACTTGCTGTAATACCGTGTCACCAAAGGAATGCCCCAGTGAATCATTAATCGTTTTAAAATTATCTAAATCCATATATAAAATGGCACCACATATAGAATGCCGTTCAACAACGACCATTTCTTCATTTAACCGATCCAAAAATAAACGTCGATTAGGTAATTTAGTTAATTCATCAAAATAAGCAAGCTGTTCTATTTCAGCTTGAGCTTTTAGTCTTTCACTTAAATCTATATCAATACAATAAAGTTCAGGTTCACCTAGAGCATTATTCAACATAACATGACTTGAAAATACAAACACCTTGGATCCATCTTTATGTTGTAACGCTAATTCTGAAGCTGGAATAGGTATCCCTCTAGCAACCCACTGGTCAATTGCTTGCACAACCTGATCTAATATTTCTCTAGGAATAATTAGATTATCAATATTCGCACCCAATGCTTCTTCTTTACTAAAACCGTAGAGTTTTTCACTCGCTATATTCCAAAAAATAACTTTTCGATCTTTGTTATATCCTTGTACAGCAATATTAGGTAGCTGCTCAAAGAGCTGTCTAAATCGATTTTCACTTTCAGCCAGAGCCAACTCTGCCTTTTTTCGCATTGAAATATCTATAATGCTGCTTCTAATAAGTTTTCTGTCTGTTGAAGGCAGTCTTACTAAGCGAACTTCACAGGGAAAAACTTCACCTTGAGTGTTTTTATGCAACCACTCAAATGTACATTGTCTCCCATCTTCAATCTTCTTAATATACTTTCTAGCTGCCTCATTAGTACTTAAGTTATTAGCTTGAAAAGAAGGACTAATATCAGCAAAGCCACATTTCAAAAAGTCTTCTCGGCTTATACCAAATAAATCAAGAGCATTTTGATTTACATCATCAAAAAGCATATTATCCTGATCAAAAATAGTCACTGCTTCTGGAGCATAGTCAATTAATGTTCTAAAACAATTATTGGTAATTCGTAATGCTTCTTCTTCTCGCTTTCGCTTTGTTATATCTCTATCTATGCCACGGTACCCTAATAGCTCACCTTGTAAATCAAAAAAAGGTACCCCACTCATTTCCATAATAAGAGAATGTCCTTTTTTATGTAGATTAATATTTTCCAATCCGGTAAAGACTTTCTTTTCTTTTGAAATAATCAAAAATTCTTCTTCGAATCTTTTAGCCTCATCTTTAGGCATTAAGTCAAAAAGGGTTTTACCAATCAGCTCATCATGATGATAACCAAGAATCTCAAGGCAACGAGGACTAACATAAGTATAACAACCATAACTATCCACTTCCCAAATCCAATCAGCAGTAGTTTCCACAAGGCTTCTGAACCGTGCTTCACTTTCACGCAGTGCTGACTGTAAAGTATATTCTTCAGTCACATCCCGGAAAACTAAAATCACACCGCTAATTTTCCCAGTTTTACCAATAATAGGGGCTGCACTATCTGCAATTTGATACTCTGATCCATCATTCGAAATAAGCGCTGTATGGTTAGAAATCTCAACTATATTTCGTGTACGAAGTACCTTTCCTACTGGATCGTCAGCAGGCTCGCGAGTTGCCAAATCAATAATATTAAATACCTTTCCTAAAGGCTGACCGATCGCACCTTCTACTGTCCAACCTGTCAATGAAGCTGAAATAGAATTCATACGAATAATTTCACCTGCTGCATTCGTCACAATCACAGCATCACCTATGGAATCTAGTGTGACAGAAAGGTTTCGTTCACTACGTCGAAGTTTTGTTATATTTTCTTCAATCTGTGTGCTCATTTTGTTAAACACTGTTCCTAACAGTGCCAACTCTCCTTGTCCTTGTTCATTTACTTGAACACCTAATTCACCATTAGTAAGCCTAGTCATTACATCAGACATATGTTTTATAGGCCGACCAACCAATGCATTTAGCAAGGAAATTAATACCCCCATAAACAACAATCCTACTATTGCAAAAATAATACTTTCTATGATTATCCTGTTGCAAATTTGCATACGAGCCATACTTAAATCATAATCAAAAAAGAGGGTACCCATTGAAGGTATCTGTAATTGTCCTGAATTATAAGCAAGCTTTAATGGGTAGTACGCTTTAACACTCATGTGATCCTGAGCCAGGAAAATTAGCGGTAGCTGTTTTATTTTAATCTTATTATTAATATGGACATCAAAACCAGAAATAACCTCTTCAGCTAGCTGTCTTTTCCAGTGATACTTTGTTGCCAAGAGTATACGGTTATTTTCATCAAGCACCGTCAAGGACCGAGTTTCATGCATCAATCCAAAGGCTGACACAGCACGCTCTCCATGCTTATAGTTATTATATTCACTAAATTCTTCTTCTAATTCACCCTGTAATACAGCTAAATGTTGTTTAACCTTTATTAAACTTGTTTGTTCTAAATTAGAAATTTGTGCGTAATATTGATACGTCATGACAGAAATGAACATAAATAAAAATATTACCAGAACAGCAAGAGGCAGAAATATTTTTAGGGATAAGTCCTTTAAATTATTCAAGGTTTTTCCCATCAATGCATCGACTATCAATCAGATGTGTTAAATTAGGCACATCGTTTATAAGACGTTTTTTGAACATAAAATCAGCTAATTTCTTGGCAGAAATATGTAAGCTATCATCTGATTTACGCAATATTTTTCTATTTGTAACAATATCAGGAAGAGAAAGTCCAAGATAACTTTGTAGAAGGTTTCTAGGAAGAATTTGAAGCCTAGGCGCCATCAGTTGAATAGCTTCACGAGGATAATTTTGAAAATATGTAAGCGCCTGAAACTGTGCAGCTACCAGTGAACAAATAGTAGAGGTATCAGTTTTCAGGGTAGAAGACCTGACGACTAAAACATTAATAATTCGCCCTGGATTTGAGCTATTGTCAAACAAAGGCACGACTCCTGGAGAAAGAAAGTGTGCTTTAATCGATTTAAAAGTGACAACTGCATCATTTTTTTTTGAAGCAATAGATTGTGTCTGCTCATTTATAGTTAAAGGATCATCTGCAACAACAGTCGGCTTTATGCTCACCTGTTCATGCTCACTACTACGAACAATACCTCCTGCAGTGGTAGTTTCAAGACTAATACGCTTTCCTTCAAGACGATACAAAGAATTAAATACAGGTTGTGTCATCTTTGTATCAGCATCTAAAGAAATATCCATGACAGCCACAACAGTAAGATCAATTCCTATTGCAAGTAGGCTTAATGTTTCACCCAAAGTTAAAGTCGCTACTTCTAGTGAACCAGATCTAAGAGCTTGTATAACCTCAGTTGCTGAGGGCAATTCAACCAGTTTGATAGAAGAACTATCTATGTGTCCAAGACTACGTGCTAAAAAAAGTGTCTCGTATCCAGGCCACTGGCTAATTCCAACACGAAGGGATAGTTTAGTCGATGAGCTATTAAATAAAGCTAAAAAACCTATTAAACCAATTATTCCTATAGAAAAAAGGATATAAAGTTTCTTTATTGAAGAATTAAGCATGCAACGCTCATGTTTCTTGAAAAAACAATTGGTGGCTCTTCACACACTCCGTTAATCAACAAGGCAAGTCCTTTAAAGTATACTTCGCTCTATTCATCAAAATAAACAAAGCACAGAAAAATATTAATCTGATTATAATGCTATCGTATTAAAAAAAAACAATATTTTAATTGAGACTTTTCAACACTTTTAAATTCCATTTTAAAAACAAACAAATAGGCTTTACCCTAAGAATAAAACCTATTAAAAATATCTTAATCACCACCAACTCTGCGCTTATAATATTGCGAAATAGCAAATTATGCCTCCTTATTTTTACTCATTGACAACTCCTGTCTCTTTCCCAAAAAATGCACCCAACAATAAATAACATTCAAACTTTAATGGTTCAAGGTACAACATCCGATGCTGGAAAAAGTACGCTGGTCACTGCTTTATGTCGTTATTACCATAGACGAGGAATCAAGGTTGCCCCTTTCAAACCACAAAACATGGCCTTAAATAGTGCTGTTACTGTAGATGGTGGAGAAATTGGGAGAGCCCAAGCAGTTCAAGCAGCAGCTTGTTGTTTAGATCCGCATACAGATATGAATCCAGTGCTTTTAAAACCAAATTCAGATAAAACAGCTCAAATCATTATTCATGGTAGAGCAACAGAAAACCTTTCCGCCAAGAAATATCATCATTATAAAAAAATAGCGATGCAAGCTGTTTTAGATTCGTATGCTCGGCTCACCGAAGAATACAAAATGATTATCGTGGAAGGAGCAGGTAGCCCAGCAGAAATAAATTTACGCGAAGGTGACATTGCTAATATGGGCTTTGCTGAAGTAGTCGATTGTCCTGTTATTTTAATTGCGGATATAGATAAAGGTGGCGTTTTTGCACATATTGTAGGCACTCTTGAATTGCTATCAGAAACAGAACAAAAAAGAATAATAGGTTTTGTCATTAACCGTTTTCGAGGCGATATCGCTCTGCTACAACCGGGTATTGATTGGTTAGTACAACGGACAGGAAAACCTGTATTAGCTGTACTCCCTTATTTGCACCACTTTTATCTAGATGCTGAAGATGCTGTTGCAATCGATAAGTACAAAAACAAAACACGGGATAAATTTAAAATTGCTGTTCTTCTTTTCCCCAGAATTAGCAACCATACCGATTTTGACCCATTACTTTTACATCCAGACGTGACAGTTCAGTTTGTAAAATCTCCTTCAGATTATGAAGCAGCTGACTTAATTATTCTACCAGGAAGTAAATCAGTAAGAGATGATTTACAGTGGCTTATAGAGACCGGTTGGAATGAAGTTATCAACAAACATTTACGTTATGGTGGTCGATTAATAGGTTTGTGTGGTGGTTATCAAATGTTAGGGAAAGCTATTCATGACCCTGAAGGTATAGAAGGTCGGTCTGGCTCCAGTGTTGGCCTAAAACTTCTAGAGATTGAAACGATACTGAACAAAGAAAAACATCTTAATAAAGTAACCGGTTATCTATCATCAAATATTGAAATTCCCGTAGCCGGATATGAAATACATGCAGGAATAACACAAGGACAATCATTAAAAAACCCTGTCATGTTTTTGAATAATAAACCAGAAGGAGCATACTCTGATGATAAATTGATAATGGGAACGTATTTACATGGCGTTTTTGATAAGCCACAAGCCTGTCAGGCTATATTAAATTGGGCAGGATGTCATACCCAGCAAGCAATAAATTTAGACCAAGAAAGAGAAGCTGGGATTAATTTATTAACTGATACCTTAGAAGGGAATTTTGATTTTAATTTACTGCAAGAAACACTGAGATTATTTTATAATAAATCAAGCTAACTCAGTAATCCGTTTAGGTTTTTCAACCCCAAAACCTTGAGCATAGTCGACACCAATTTCTTTAAGCATCTCATGAATTTCATCATTTTCAACATATTCAGCTATTGTTTTCATATTTAAAGAATGGCCAATTTCATTCATTGACTTTACAATTGCCACATCTGTTGAGTTATTAACAATATCTTTAACAAAAATACCGTCAATTTTAAGATAGTCCACATCTAGACTTTTTAAATATGAATAAGATGAATAACCTGACCCAAAATCATCTAAAGAAAACTTACATTTGAAACGTTTAATTTTTTTAATAAATGTTTGAACAAACTCAAAACTATCCGCGGCAACAGTTTCTGTAATTTCAAAAGTAATTTTATCAAGAGGAACAGAGCTTGAAGACAATGTATCATTAAGGAACGCTAAAAAATCTTCACTATTCATCGATTCACCCGATAGATTGATAGAAAACCCATCTAACTCTTTAAAGGCTTCTTGATGTTTTTCTATCCAGTCAAATACATTAAGCACCACCCATTGATCGACTTCTGACATACGCTGACAACGCTCAACTGCAGGAATAAAATCATCAGGAGCAATAGTATTTCCTTTCTCATCGGTGATACCCAGAAGAATTTCGTAGTGGGTATGGCTATCTTTTTCTGGGCTTATTGCTGCAATTTTTTGGCAGCGTAAAAACAGGCGTTTTTCTGAAAAAACTTTATTAATTCGTCCTACCCATTCATGTGCGTTATATTGAGATTTCAACGATTCATCATCATCTTTATAAACTCGTATACGGTTGCGTCCTGTATTTATTGCAACTAGAGTTGCAGAATCTGCTTTTTGCAAAACACTATTGACTTCATAACTATTACCTGAAAACAAAGGCACAACACCCATCCCTACAGCAATAGCATAGCTTTTATCTTCCCAGCTAAATTCATTACAAATCAATTCTGTTTGAATTCTTTTTACAACCTCTGCATTACAATTTTTTAACAAAACAGAAAACGTTTTATCATCTAATCGAGCAAAAATATCCTCTTTTCGTAAAAGCCTTTTTAATATATTAGCGATTTGCTTTAACAATGCATCGCCACCGGACAGTCCGCACGCATTAGTTATAATTCTAAAGTCCTGAACTTCAATATTACATAGAAGGTATTTTGCCTTCTCCAGGCTCGTCAGTTTTAACTTTAATTGTTTAAAAAACTCTTTTCGGTTATAGACATCAGTGACTAAGTCACGAGTCGCATTATAAATAAATTTTTGTTGCAGCTTTTGCAACATCATATTAGTCGCCCGATCCATAATGGGCACGTCTAAACTTTCAATTTTATTAGCAATGCCTTTTCTGATCAGCCCAGCTAATTTATCACACTCCATCTCTAGCTTGTTTACACCACGTTGATCGACAAAAACAAAAAGTTTATGATTTTCACTAACCCAAACTAGTTTTAATGCCTCAAACTCTTTATCCATTAAAAACATGAGCCATTCACCTACTTTTAAACGATTAACTTCATCAAAGTAGGGTGTTTCTTGTTTTACATCGCGAGTATTGCTATCTATTTCAAATAACACCATTTTCATGGCATCAGAATTAGGCAAAAGTTTATTCATTAAAAGTATATCATTTAAATCTTTCAGAATTTTTTTATGTAAAAAAGTATTCGTGCAGACATTCTGTAACTGCGTGTTAACAAAATCCAGTACATTTGTCGATACCTCTAACCTAGGTTTTTTACTTTTTGTTACCCAGTTAAATAGACTATTAATAATACCGAGATGATTTTGAAAAGCATTTTTGTCTTCGTGTAATTTATCTATAACCAGTAGATGTTGCCAGCCAGCATCTAACAAAGTAATAATAATATGAGGTGTTTGTTTTCCTGAAAAAAGATGGTTAATTTCTTTTTGAACAAATTCTCGCGCTTTCCCTAATTTTTGCTTGCCCTCATATACTTCAGTAATACGTTTAATATTACTGGCAACAGACTTGTTAACAGATTCAGTGATTTCTTCAAGTTTTTGTTCAACTGAGCTAAAAACAACTGGATTAGCCAAACTTTCATCACTGATTTTGCTCATCAAATGATCAAGCGTTTGTTTAATCTGGTCACTTTTTTCTGTTGAATCATTCTTGATAATAGCTCCTAACCAAAACAGATGATTCACTATATTTCGAATAGGATTATCTTCTGACTCCAGGAAACTATTATCTTGCAAAGCTTGAGCCATAATAGGAATTTGAATACTCCTTAAATAGGATAAGCTTTGCTCCGTTACCATCTGATCATTAAATAAAATATCAAATAGCGACTCGTAAACATCAAGACTTAATTTATCTGAATTAGATAACTGTTTTTGTAAGCTGGAAGAATGAGATAAGGCGCTCTGCAACTCTTTTTGCAGATTATTAGGAAATGACTGTTGTATTCCACTTTGAACAGCATGCTGTTGTAAATATGTTAAAGCTGCATTTATTTCCTTCGTAGAATATACTTCTTGAGGTGTTTCAACAGCCGTTTCTATTTGAGCTTGATGCGGAGATGAGGATCTCTGCTCATTTAATAACCCTATTAAGTTACTTGCTACATTAACAATTTGATGACTTTCATGTTCAGAAATCTGTGGTTGTACTGTGGGAAGCAGCTCACCTTCCTTAACAGGATCAGGATTAACAACGTTAACTTCCTCAGTTTTTTGAATAATTGAAGCATCTTCAGGTTTAGAAGAATGATAATCTGTTATGGACTTTGTACCGGGATTAATTTTTTTAAAATCTCGAGACTTCCCCTCCACTTTTTCCGGTGCTCCATGAGCAAGCAATATGACATCCATCCTCCCATACAGCTTATTCAGATAATTTCTCAGCGTTTCTTCAAATAAAATATACAAACAACGTCTAGTCTGATCATTTTCTTCTATCGTAGCGACCGTATCACGAAATCGATCGCATAGCTTTTCTGGACTAAGTGGATTAAATAATAAACTTTTATCAATATCCAGAATATACGCCATCTTATCTTGAAGCGATTTTAACTCTGTTTCATACGACGCATCTAAGCTTCTAATAATAGTTGAAAAATCTAACCAATCTTCAAAATCATTTTTTTCAATCAAAGAAAGGCCAGATTGTTCCTGGGTCTCGTCAATTTCATCGAAATGAGACACAGATAATATATTAGAATCTTTCCCAGAAATGCTACAAAATTTTTCATACACAGCATCTTTACTAATTTTTAAGTTAGTCTTTGCTTCAGTTAAAATAACTTGATATTGATAACTCCCTGCTTGTTCCGATGTTTCTGTTAATTTGAAATTAACATGCTGATAAAATTGTTTAAGAATAATAGGAAGTTCTTCTTGCATTAAAGAAGTGAGATCCGCTTCTAACCTTTCTTGTTTTTCTAGGTTTTCTGGTGTATCCCATTTATTGGTAGATGATAATCCGACATTACGTTGAACTTGTTTTTTTAGAACATTAAAAGCTTCTTCCATGCTTTCTTCAAATGCAACACCTAAACCAATAGACTTGATGTGCATGATTTGCGCATTTAAACTAAATTTTTTCTCTTCAAAACCTATACCCACACCAAATTGAACGTGTACCTTTTGGCCTTGTTTTAAGGCTTGAACACTATTACTTTGTACAAGTTCTATAAACATGCCACCAGAACAAAAATCACGAATCACACAAGGAATAAAATTGGCATTATTAGCTATTAATATAGCGTCCAAATTTATTTCGTAACGTGTATATCGACGACGCTTTGAATTAGACATATAAGAACAAAAAAGAATTAAGTTAGGTTGCATTTATTTTAGCTTTCTGTAATGAAGCATAGTTTGAAAAGTACAAATAGGCAAAATCACATTACAAAAATACTGCTAATTCTATTTAAGCCCCTTTAAACGTATAAATTCTTAGTTAATAAAGTACCAAAAACGCTTGTGTTTTAACCTTTTTTCTTATGAAAACTCTATGGCTTACATTTTAAATTCACCAATTTAATTATCCTTGTACTTACTGAGTACAGATAAAAAAATGAACTCTTTATAAGAATATAAAGTCTTAATTTCACCTTATAGACAAAATAAGTAACGATAAAATAGGGGTAATACAGTGTATAAACACCACTTTTTATCATTCAGATGTCATTCAGACCCGTTGCTTATTATTGTTGATAAATACAGGAGATTAAAATATGAATACTCTAGTAAAAATAACAATTCCTCTTTTTTTTCTTATAGTGAGTGGTTGCGCTCCCCATCCGCGCCACTATTCTAATAGATATGGCTATACCGGCGGCGGGTATAGTTCGCGCTCTGCTTATCCCGTTTATTATGATCGCGATGTCTATATAGAATCTCCATCACATGATCATCGTTATGATTCTTATCAAAGACAGTACACACGCCCCAATAAACACGCAAAACCTCATAATAGATACAATAATGGTCTAAGACCAAATAAACATAGAAAACAGGATCTAATCAGGCAAAATAGGAATAATCGTCAACATAATAAAGCAAAAAAATTTGTTCCAAACAACACTTTAAATCCTAGCCCATTTAATTCATTCAGAAAACAAAATAATAAATCACAAAAACCAATGGTAAACAGAAGGCAGGCAGATACTCCTTCTTTTGATAATACTGAAAACATGAACAATTCAGCGCCTCAACAGCCGGCATCATCTATTAGATCTAAGCATAGAAAACCTAATAATAACGTTTCCTCTCAGAGCAACAGACATTATTCAGGCAAAGGATCTAAGAGGTAAGCCCACTAAAGGAACCTCTGATCAAGTCTAATTATTTTTAGCTTGCTAAAACGGCCGATATTTTCCACGAAGATCGGTGCAATAGAGTGACTATTACGTCTCACTTCGTGAAAAATAGCGACCGTTTTTTCTGCGCTAAATTCTAATCAACTTAATCAGAGGTTCCTCAACTAAACATAGATTATAGTATTAACAAACAGCTTAATTGTTTAATAAAAAGAGAGATTATTATGAAAAAAATAACGTATTATAGTTGCGCATTTTTAATTTGGATGTTCACCTGTTTACCCAGTGCACTGGCTGCAGAATTTTATCTCATAGATTCAGATAACGATGTTTACCATGTAGGCCACTATCTTGGTAGCTTTGCCAACCATGAAAGTTACAATGTAGATTTTTATCCTGCAGACTCCCCGCGCACTCCCACAGGACAAGGAATTTTATACTATGATAGCGTTCATCAATCAGTAAAAATCCTTATATTTGAAAATAATCAGACTTATGGCCTTACCTTGGAAGGACATTGGACAGGCAGTGGTTCATCAGTTTCTTATGCAAATAGTGATCTCGAAACTGGACAGCTAGGTTTGTATTTTAGGGATTCATCCCGTAGGGCTCGCTCTAAAAACAAGCGTATTAAAAACATCAAAAAAGATCAGACTGAGTAAATTGACTAACAAAGTAAAAACGATACAACTTCACACACCTGTCTGAAAGTAGAGCGGACTTTAGTCCGCTCTACTTGTTAATCCAATCCCAATTTCTTCAACCGATACCGTAAAGATCTAAACGTCAACCCCAAATGTTTTGCTGTTTCAGTCTTATTCCATCGATTTTCTTCTAATGCACGGCTAAGCGCCTTTTTCTCAATAGCTTCCAAATAATCCTCTAACGATGATTCAGACGGGTCAAACTGTTCTGCTTTAGGAAGCTCTGTACTAATAGGGAGATTTAAATCATCAAGACCAATAACATCTCCATCATACAAAGCAAGTGCTCGCTCTAATATATTTTCAAGTTCACGTACATTTCCAGGAAAGTGATATTGTTTTAGTGCATTAATAGCCTCTGTGGAAAGTAATGGTTGTGATTGTTGGTTATCTGAAGCTAATTTTATTAGTAAATGATTCGCTAACTCTGGAATATCACTCTCTCTAGCTCGTAAAGGAGGCGTAATTAATTCAATAACATTAATGCGGTAATATAAATCCTGTCTAAAGCTTCCGTCTTCTACCATTGCATTTAGGTTTTTATGGGTTGCACTTAATAGACGAACATTAATAGGTATTTCTTGTTGTTCTCCAATGGGACGAACTTTTTTTTCTTGAATGGCTCTCAGTAATTTTACTTGTAATGGTAAAGGCAAGTCAGCGACTTCATCTAAAAATAAAGTCCCCCCATCTGCGGCTTTAAATAAACCGATTTTATCTGTTGTCGCCCCCGTAAAGCTACCTTTTTTATGTCCAAAAAACTCACTTTCCATCAGTTCATGTGGAATAGCACCACAGTTAACAGCAATAAAAGCGGCTTCTTCTCTGGGGCCTTGTTGATGAATTAATCTAGCAACTAATTCTTTCCCCGAGCCTGACTCACCACTAATATATATAGGTGCTTGGCTACGGGCTAACTTATCAATTTTAGTACGAATACCTCGCATGACTTGGGAGTCTCCCAACAGTATATGTCGTGTTCTTCGGTCTTTTTTAGCATGAGCCTGCTCAGAAAGTTTAAGGGCATTTTTGACTAGCTGTCTTAATACCGTTAAATCAACAGGTTTTGATAAAAAATCAAAAGCTCCTTTTTTCATGGCCTTAATGGCTATATCCATATTTCCATGTGCAGTAATAACTGCCACAGGCATAGGAACAGAACTTTTTTGAATATAATCAACTAAATCCAGGCCATTACCATCGGGTAATTTCATATCTGTTAAACAAAGGTCAAACTTATGTTGGGCTAAAAGAGCTTTTGCTTTTTCTATATTTTCAGCACATAGTGTTTGAATATCCATTCTGTTTAAAGTAATTTCTACCAATTCTCGAATATCTGGTTCGTCATCTATGATAAGTGTTAACGGATTATTCATATTTCTATTTTAGAGTTATCTACACTGGGCATACAAAGTGTAAAACAGCTTTTATTGCTATAAACTAAAGCATAGCTTAATTTAGCTTGATTAAGTTCTGCCAACTCTTTAGAAATATACAACCCCAAACCTGTCCCTGTAGGCGATGTGGTAAAAAAAGGTTCAAAAAAATGTTTTGATATTTCTGGCTCAACTTCTTTTCCATTATCTATTACTCGAATACAGGGTGATTTTTCTAGTACCAAAATTTCAAGAATTATTTTTTTTTCTTTTGAATTTCCGTACTTTAAAGCATTGGAACAGAGGTTATCTAAAATTTGTTTTAAATGCCCTTCATCTATATGAGCCCAAATATCACTCAAGTTAGATTTAATTTCAAACCGATTTGACCCACAATCACATGCTTGTATAAAATTATGTAGATAAGTCCTAATCCATTTATTAAGATTAATTTTTGTTCTTTTCGAGGGCTCTCTACGTGATAATTGAAGTATATCTTCAATAATTTTATTCACTCGTTGACAATGTTCCTGAATAATTTCTGTCAGACGTTGGTCTTGTGATGTGAGATTTGGTGCTTCCGATAGCAACTGCCCAGCATGACTAATAGCACCTAAAGGGTTACGTATTTCATGAGCAATACTGGCTGTAAGACAACCTAGTGAAGCTAGTTTATTTTGTTGTAATCTTTGATTATATAGCGATATATCTTCCAGAATAATCATATGAAAAGTTTCTAAACGCGTTTTAAGTAAGGAAAACCGACTATGAATCTCACTTTGATTGGACATTTTTATTAATGCAACATTTTGACTACTGTCTTTAATCCAATGCTGAAAATGATCACTTAATTGCTTTGAAATATCAGATAGCATGTTAACCTGTCTGACATTATCTGATTTATTACATATACTTAATGATGCTTCATTACACATTTTTATTTTTTCATCAGTTGTACTAATAATAATCCCTGATTGTAAATGCTGGATAATATATTGGTTAAGCTCTTCAAGGTTAGAAATAGTTTGCTGATGTTGCGATGCCAAAATATCGGATTGTTCAGTTCGCTTAGCTAAAACATATGACAAATAAGCAATGGTAAAAAAAGAAGCGCCTAACATACCCGCATAGGTAAATGAGGTTACACCCATAGAGCCAGCTTGATGCGTGTATATCTGCTGTGCGATTATAAAGATGCTGGCAAGCGCAGCAAAAAAAATGGCACAATACCCACCAATAAGTAAACCACCAGAAGCAATTGATATGACTAGTAGAACACCTATTCCACTATTAATCCCACCACTCGCATGCATCAATAGAGTGATAAAAATAATATCACTAAAAATTGCAATTTGAGCTTGAGATGTATATCCAAACAATCGTTTAAAAACACAAACACCTGAAAGTATGGAGAAAATCAGATAACTTTGACTGGTAAAATAAAACAGTTGAGTATCTTGGTTTTTAAGCGACGAAAAATCAAAGTGACTGTAAAGAATAATGACAAAAAAAGATGCAATGATAAAACGATAAATAAAGAATACTTTTAATAACGACCAAGCTTGTTCAACAGGTATGTTATAACCTTTAGAAAATAAGCAAGGTGAAATGGTTTTTGGTTGATTTAGAGCCATAAGGCAAGAAGTTTTATGTAGAATATAAAAACAATAACTTAGTAACTATACTCAGCATAGCAGTTATAGTTTATTTCAGGGCAGTTGGAGAAAAAATGAATATTCACGAATATCAGGCTAAACACTTGTTTCAGACATTTGGTATTCCTGTTCCACAAGGAAAAAAGGCAACAACCGTTTCAGAAGCAATTCAGGCAACTCAAGAAGTATTGGCCGATGCATGGGTAGTCAAAGCTCAAGTACATGCAGGGGGACGCGGTAAAGTAGGTGGGGTAAAAGTCGCTAAAAATACAGACGAAGTTAAACAATTTACAACTGAAATGTTAGGGAATCGATTGGTGACTAAACAAACAGGTAGTGAAGGGTTACCGATAGAATCAGTATTAATAGAAAAAACTTATCCTATCAAACGAGAGTTTTATCTAAGTATTCTGGTCGATAGAGCAAGTGAACGCGTCATGTTTGTTTCTTCTATTGCCGGCGGAATGGATATTGAAACCGTTGCAGACGAAACACCTGAAAAAATAGTGACCTTACTGATAGATCCAGCAGCAGGGTTACAGTCTTACCAATGCAGACAAGTCGCTTTTGATTTATCTTTACAAGGCTCCCAAGTCAGGGATATTGAAAAAATCATGCAAGGTATGTATCAATTATTATTAGAAAAAGATGCCAGTCAGATAGAAATCAATCCATTAGTTGAAACAGACGATGGTGAAATTCTGGCTTTAGATGCCAAAATAAATTTTGACGACAATGCAACTGCACTCCACCCCGATATTCTGGAGTACAGAGATGAAGGGCAAGAAGATGAAAAAGAAAACAAGGCACTACAATTTGACCTTAATTACATTACATTAGATGGTTCTATCGGTTGCATGGTAAATGGAGCAGGTTTAGCCATGGCGACAATGGATTTAGTTAAACTAAAAGGAGGCTCCCCAGCTAATTTTCTTGATGTAGGAGGGGGTACAACCTCAGAAAAAGTATGTGAGGCATTCAAGTTAATATTATCTGACAATAATGTAAAAGCTGTTCTGGTTAACATTTTTGGGGGTATCGTGCACTGTGATGTTATTGCTAATGGCATTTTAACCGCAGTAAAGGAAGTGCATGTCACCATTCCTGTTGTTGTTAGGCTGGAAGGAACAAATGCAGAACAAGGTAGGAATTTATTGAAAAATTCAAATTTAGGATTAGTTGCTGCTGATAATTTAGCCAGTGCTGCCGAACAAGTCGTTGCGTTAGCTAAGGGGACAGCATGAGTATTTTAATCAATAAGCAAACTAAACTAATTTGTCAGGGATTTACTGGAAGGCAAGGCTCATTCCATTCTGAACAAGCATTAGCTTATGGAACACAATTAGTTGGAGGAGTGACTCCAGGTAGAGGAGGTCAAACACATTTAGGTTTACCTGTCTTTAATACAGTCGAACAAGCAGTAAAAGAAACAGGTACCACAGCAAGCATGATTT
This sequence comes from Methylococcales bacterium, assembly GCA_023145835.1. Lineage (GTDB taxonomy): Bacteria > Pseudomonadota > Gammaproteobacteria > Methylococcales > Methylomonadaceae > QPIN01. Next base: position 50,016 of record JAGLDH010000034.1, on the reverse strand, counting down.
ATGTGCCACCCTTTTATGCAGCAGATGCCATATTAGAAGCAGTTGATGCGGGTATTGGCTTGATTATTTGTATCACTGAAGGGATTCCTGTTTTGCAAATGCTAAAAGTTAAGGCTGCTATGGCTGGAACCGATGCTTTATTGGTCGGTCCTAATTGTCCCGGTGTCATTACTCCGGGAGAATGTAAAATTGGTATCATGCCTGGAAATATTCATTTGCCAGGCTCCATCGGTGTTGTTTCCCGGTCAGGAACTTTAACGTACGAAGCTGTTCACCAAACAACCCATGAAGGTCTGGGACAAAGTACCTGTGTTGGAATAGGTGGAGACCCTATTCATGGCATGACTTTCACTGATGTACTGAGTCTTTTTCAAGAAGATGATCAGACTAAAGGTATTATTATGGTCGGTGAAATTGGCGGAGAAGAAGAGGAAGAAGCTGCTGATTACATTAAAGGACATGTTACTAAACCTGTTGTAGGATATATAACGGGTAGAACAGCTCCCCCAGGAAAAAGAATGGGACATGCAGGTGCCATTGTTACCGGAGGCAAAGGTACAGCAGAAGGAAAAGTTGCCGCTCTGAAAGCTGCGGGAGCCACCGTAGTTGATTCTCCCACAGAAATGGGTTCAGCCATAAAAGCCTGTTTATAAATTGTTCCTTAGGTAAACTTATCAGGCTCTGCCTCAATAAGCTTACCTAACCAATCAATGTATAGCTGAATGACCTTATCGTTTCTCAAAAAACCTAAGAATGTTAAAAATAGCCTTAGCACAAATCAATCTTCTGGTTGGCGGGATCAATGCCAATCAACAAAAAATTATTCAAACAGCTGAACATGCACGTGATGAATTAAAAGCTGATCTCGTTATCTTCCCTGAACTAACCATAACGGGCTACCCACCAGAAGACTTACTTTTGCGTCCAGACTTTATCAAACATGCAAATCAAGCAGTCATAGATATAGCTCATGCCATACAAGGTATAAACATTATTATTGGCTTTCCAGAGTTAGATGGAGATAACTTATATAACAGTGCCGCGGTTTTAAGAAATGGAAAAATACTAACTCAATATAGAAAAAACGTACTCCCTAACTTTGGTGTTTTTGATGAGCAGCGCTATTTTAAATCATCAAAAAAAACCTGTTTATTTACCATTAATGACACATCCATTGCAATCACAATATGTGAAGATATTTGGCAAAAAGGACTCATAGAAAAAAATCAATACGTAGGCGCTGATCTAATTGTTACTTTAAATGCATCACCTTTTGATGCGGGTAAAATTCATCAACGAGAAGATATTGTTTGTCAGCAAGCTAAAGAAGCAAACATTCCATTAGTCTATGTAAATGCGATTGGAGGACAAGATGAACTTGTTTTTGATGGCGCTTCGTTTGTTGTTGACCCAAAAGGTAAAGTTGTATTTAGAGCAAAAGAATTTGAAGAACAAGTCTCCGTTGTAAATTTCGTTAATAGCCTTCCAGAAACAAGCACCTGCTCTCCTTTATATAATGAAATTTCCAGTGAATACAAAGCATTGGTTTTAGGGGTCAAAGATTATGTCTTTAAAAATGGATTTAAAGGTGCTCTTTTAGGCTTGTCTGGAGGGATAGATTCAGCTCTAGTTTTGGCTATTGCTGTTGATGCCTTAGGTGCAGGCCACGTAGAAGCTGTATTAATGCCATCAAAATATACTCAAAACATGAGTAATGAAGATGCCATTCTAGAAGCAGAAGCCTTAGGGATAAAACATCACACTATCGCAATAGAACCCGCTGTCAACGCATTTACAGGTATGTTAAGTGACGTATTTGCAGGAACTCAAAGAGATACCACAGAAGAAAACATACAAGCGCGTTGCCGAGGCGTTTTACTGATGGCAATGTCTAATAAACAAGGAAAATTATTACTCACCACGGGAAATAAAAGTGAAATGAGTGTGGGTTATGCCACCTTATACGGTGATATGGCGGGTGGGTTTGCCCCTATAAAGGATGTGCCTAAATTGCTAGTCTATCAGTTAGCCGAATATCGAAATACACTTTCCCCCGTTATTCCAGAGCGAGTTATCACTCGTCCCCCTTCGGCAGAATTAGCACCCGACCAAGTCGATGAAGATTCTTTGCCTGCCTATTCAGTTTTAGACCCTATTTTAGAAATGTATATCGAACAAGATAAATCAGCTGAAGATATTCTTGCTGCTGGTTATCAATTAAAAGATATCAATAGAGCTATTTCTCTAGTCGATAGAAATGAATATAAACGTAGACAAGCTCCTCCTGGTATTAAAATAACCTCTAGGGCTTTTGGCAGAGACCGTCGTTATCCCATTACCTCTGGATATAAGGGGACTATCAATAAATAAGCTAGTAAAAAAGAACTTAACCTTACAGTTTTTTTTCTGTACCCGTTAATTTCAAGATCATTTTGAAAAAACTATTTTTACTAGAATCTTCTACAAAAAAATCATAACTAATAACTCTATCAGGCGTTATTTCTGTTAAGAAATTCTTTCTTGAGGATCGCCCTAGTTTTTTTAAAGCAAAATACCTATTAATTTGAGGATCATTTTTACTGCTGAATATTGCAATATAATAACTATCAGAAGCTTCTTTAGGAGCAGGTAGTTTAATTAAACCTATTTTGCTTTCAATATTTTCAATTTTTGAATAAAAAATATTTTCACTTTTAATTGCTTGATTATTTTTTTCAACTCTTTTATGAATATCATATAAAATAGATTTTATAAATTGTTCTCTATTTTCATTAAATGAGTCGAAGAAAACTTTAGGGTTTTGAAAAAACATTTTAGGTAAAACAACTTGCTCTAGAAGATATCTGTCAGTACTTTGGTCAAATGCTTCTATATAGTTTTCATCAATCCACGGCTTCAATTTCACTTCAAATGGATAGCTACTTTTCGCTCCTTTTTTTAAATTCCCTGACTCGATTAAGCTATAAACTAATTCTCTTACTTCATTATATGAAGGTTCCTTCTTAAAGGTTTTATGTCTATGCCGTTGAATACCATCAAAAACATCCAAATGATATAATCCTTTATTATCAAAATCATCAAATCTATTTAATAATATAATAAAGGGTAGTTTTTGCTTTTCAATATGAGGTGTAAAACGATAGCGTATTGGGAACCTATTTTGTAACTCAAAGTACTCAATAGTATCTATTTGGTATCCATTTACATCAAAAACATCCCGCTTATATCCTTTTACATCCTTAAAATCTGAGTTTTTTAAGCTTTGCCACAGTTTAACAATCTCATTATGCTCTTTATTACCTTTCTGAATTTCGCCAAGTTCTTGATATGAATGAATAAGCATAGCCCTAGGCATAATTCCCTTAGGGTCTATCTGTTTTAAGATAGTTAAGTACTTTATTCTTTTATCGAATTTTTTTTCAGCTTCTGCTGCGATAGCTGCCCAGTAAACAGCATCAAGATTATTAGGATCTTCAAGAATAACGATGTCATACAAATCTAAGGCTTTTTTATAATTTTTATTATCATAAGCTCGATTTGCTTCTTCAAAAATGGTTCCTTTCGAAGAAAAACATAATGAGCTATTCACGAATAAAATAATTATCAGTAAATAATGCTTACTATTCCACATAAGACCTTGCTACCATTAAATGTTCAATGTTGGTGACACCTCTAATAAGTATATTATTTTAATATCCATACGCTTTGATATAACAGAGCGTTGAGAAAACATGGCTTAAAATCACATACCTTTTCTATAAAATAAATTTAGATAGTGTCTTATTTTTATTATTAAATATATCTAGATTTTAAAAAAATGTTTTAAGGTATAAAGTAAAGTTTGTTGATGCTGGACGCATTCCAAATTCTTCATCATCATGCCCAATAAACTGTTCTATTTGAAACCCTGCACTATATTTACCCGAAAACTCCCTTTCTATTAAAGCACGGAGAAATTGACTACTATCATCTATATTGTATACATAGACTAAAGATAGGTCAGCGATTTGATCAACACTATAACTTAAGCGACTAAATAAATAGTTTTTTCGTAATAGTCGTGGCCTGAGTCCCCCATTTATTCGTCCTAATAAAGGAAGCCCTAATAAATCATTAGGTATTCTAAAGTGATCTATTCCTACTTGCGTTTCATTAAGAAAATGACGCCATTCTTTTTGTCTATAACCACTGCTATTACGCCAGTACTCAAAATAAACATTTAACCCATTATCAAATGCGTAATTAGATCCAATAAGCCCATCACTATAGACATCTTTATTACTTTTAAGAGCATTTGTATACAGCTTATCGCGTCCATCTCGAAATGATAATTCTGAATATAAAATCCAGTTATCATTCATGCTTTTAGAAAAATTAAAACCGACCCCAGGTCGCTCTCCAATAAAAAAATAACTACTAATATCGCTATTCCAATCCGTAAAAAAATAATTATAATTTAACAACAACCGAGTTTGTTTTTTTTGTATCGACCCCATTCTAGGAGCAAAATGCATACTAAAACTTGCAGCATCAAAAAACCAATCAAAACTCAGCATATAATCTCCCTTTCGCTGGTCTCTTCTAGATGCTTCATCTAAAGTCAAGTCAACTTCCTTATTTTCACCAAAATAATCAGTAAAATTCGTTCCTAATCCTACTCCAGAAAAAATATTTCGTTTCCCTATTCCAATAAAAGTTGCAGGGGTTATAGCGTAATCAGCGTAAAGCTCATCAACACCCGTATTAAATTTCATTTCATTACCGACATAATCCAGACGAGGACGTATTTGGGAGATAATACGAAAATCAGAAATACTTTTTTCCAGTTTAAAGAGTCCATATAAACGTCCATGAGATTCAGTGCTACCAAAAACCTCTCCGGTCGGGTCAGTAATGGGATTATTACTGATCTGATATGAAGGTCGAAAACTGATTTCTCCTGATTTTAACCAATCATGATACAGTTGAGAGAATAGAAAAGACTCATCTTCCTTTTCATGAGCAATACTTTCTTCTTTTTTTTCAATAGGAGCTTGATCTTTCTTTACCCTATCCTTTGGCTGACTAATATCTCGATTATGTAACTGATATGAGGGCCTGTATCTTATCTGTCCAGCTCGAGGCCAATCTTGGATTCTAGCATTCACAGAACTCACTAAGAATAAAAATAATAAAGTACATAACAATATTTTTGAATATTGATTACTGTTATTCATCCCTTATATCCTGAAAAGAAGGGGCTGTTTTTACGTTTAAATCGTATCACCTTGAGAATACCAAATATTAAATTATTTAAATAAAAGCTAATGCTTCAACAATTTTAATGCGACTAGCTTTCCATGCAGGCAATATACTAGATAAAACAGAAACAATCACTGTTAATAAAAATGCATATTGCAATACTGAGGGAACAATTAAGATAAATGAAACATAACCTCTTGACATTCCTGGAGGAGGAGGGATATCAATCCCACCGGAAAAATTAATTGCTGTCGCAATACTAATACCAAAAATAAGGCCAAAGAAGCCTCCAATAATACCAAGCAACAATCCTTCTAGGATAAACAACTTCATAATACCTCCACGAGATGTTCCTATAGCACGTAAAGTTCCTATTTCACGAGTTCTCTCAAAAACAGCCATGGTCATGGTGTTGATGATACTAAAAAGCACAATAACGGCAATAATAGCTTTAATTACATTGAATAAACTTTGGTACAGGGCAACGACTTTATGATAAAAAAACGCCATATCTGACCAACTCCTATATTCTAATAGTGAATTAGTTTTGTTTAATTCCTTGGGTAATCTAGCAAGAACACTATTGACATTTTCTGTCTCGTCCAAAAGAATCAAAACCTTTTCCACAGCCTGTGTTTCTAACGCTTTCTGAACAACAGACAGAGGTAATTTAACGAAAACACTATCATATTCTTGAGACCCAGTTTGTGCGATCCCAACTAATTCAAACTCTACAACATTAATCGCCCCATCAAGAGTATTCGTCATTATCATTAAATAATCACCAATTTTAGCATTTAAAGCCTTAGCTAATTCCTTACCAATAACACCGCCATTTGGAGTGCTTTCATCTAGTTGTTGTCCATCTAAAATTGTTTCAAAGGAAGAAAACTCTTCTTCTAATTCTGGAATAACTCCGGTAACTTTAGCACTCATGGTTTTATTTCCTGTGCTAATTAGACCTGATAATGTAAGACGTCGAGTTATTGATTCTACTTCAGGGATTTCTTTTAAAATAGTTTCTATTTTTTCGGGAGATTTAATTAAATATTTTGCAGGGTCAGCAACGCCATGTTCGATATAGCCTTCTTGATATATCTGAATATGCCCTAATTGAGTTCTAATCGTTTGCTCTCGTAAAGCTTGAAAAGTAAACTCAATAAACCCTCCTAAAATAACAATACTACATACTCCAGAAATAATCGCAGATAGAGTCAGGAATGTACGACGTTTATTTCGCATAATATTACGAAAGGCCAATCTCAGTGTTCTCATTGTGTTAATACCTCGTCCTTCTTTGTATATTTGTATTTGGCATAAGGCGTTATTTAGGAGGCATGAGTTGAAAAAACAAAACTAATTTCGTATTCATTACTAATTTTTTTCATCTAAATCTATAATCAAAGTTGATTCATCACTCCTTAAAACCCCTTATTTAGCGATAAACCAATCTTCATTTATTTCTATGCTTAACCCCTTTAAAGCATTTACCCTCTGTTTTCCTTAGCAAAAATGTTAAACAACTTGTTCAAACTTAATCATCAAGGATTTTCTCAGATTTTTTTGCCCATAAACTTCCTGGGTCAAATTGAATTGATTTTGCCAAAAAAACTTTAGCTTCTTTTTCTTTATCTTCTTTAACTAAAAGTAACCCCATTAAGTAATTAATTTCACTTTGAGTCTCTTTTGTGGTTTCTGTTCGAAGGGTCAAATCTAATATATAATCTAGATCTGGTTTTATCTTTTCTTCCCTACCAAAAAAGCTAGGTAAAGAAAATGAGGTGTAAATTCTAATAAGACGACAAATAATGTTATCTTTATCTTTTATGATTGCTTTATCTATTTTAGCAATGCCTTTATTAACATTACTCATTTTAGTTAAAGGGTTCCATGAATCTCTTCCTACCATTGTTAGAGCACTTCCTAGGTATCCTAAAACTTCATAATCCTTTGGTAACTCCTTTTTTAAAGGTTTTAAAATAGCGAATGCTTTTTCTGCTGCCCCCGATTGCTCTTCAATTGCTAAGTTATGCCAAGCAATAGCTAATCGTTTCTTTTTTTCAGGTGTATCCGCTGCTGAAGATTCTTTTTCAATTAACTCTTCCAACAAACTAATGTCACGTACACCATACAGCTCTGTTAAAGAAATTTCTGCCCAAGAAAATTGAGCAAACCCAAACCATAAAAGAATAATACTTATTATAATGTTTCTTTTTATTTTCATGATAACTTCCCAAATACGAATAAAAAAATAGTTCCCCAAAATAACCAGAATACCCTTATTCCATTTATTCCGTGAAACTACTTTAATTCAAAATAAAATATAAAACACCTTAATAATAAATTTTATCTTTTTATCATCATTCTTCGCGCCTTTTTTAATTTACTTACGGCTCTATATGCTGACTTAGCATGTCTTATTTGATGGCGAGCTAACCTAAGCAAAGGTAAAGCATCATCAAAATGTAAGTTAGCACCTTCTAAAACCTGTATTGCATCAGTTATTTCAGAACGAGCAATGCTCAGATTAGTTCTAATTTCTTTCCTACGCGAAAAATCAGAGGCCTGATCAATTAATTGAATAGCGGACCGGCTGTTTTCATCTGCATTTAACACCCTTAAAAAAGCACCAATATTAGCAACTTGTGCTCCATTTAACCCAATGATAGGCGGCAATACCTCTCCATTCTTTAGAGTGCGCTTAGATGAATAAAATGCCACCATCGCTTCTACTGTATCAATTTGATGTGCATGAAAGAATGGCCCTGTATCTGCTGCCTCAATAACAGTTTGAACATTAAATAAATTAGTACCTGAACCAAAACCATCATCTTTTGGATTGTTAGCAAAATCAATCAAATCGGGCAGTTGGTCAATCAATTCTTCAACACGTGGTGAAAAAGATCGATTACTAAACTCATGACTTGGAGGCGTCATCAGAATAGGGAAATTAAAATCAGGGTTAGTGTTAGCTCCACCATTAAAATGACATGCATTACAATTTACATCGCCATCAACATTTTCTCCCATATAGTTTAATCTTCCTCGATCAGCACGTTCATCAGACATTGTTATTTGTGTAAAGTCATCAAATTCTTTCTGTCTACCAAGAGACAGCATATATGCCTCAAGCGCATTTAACTCATGTTCCGTAGGAAGTCTAAAATCGACACCTGGGGTACGAGCTAATGTTTTAGGCATATGCTGACGAATAGCACCTACTGTAAAATCACGTATAGTTCCACGGACATGTAAATTGCCTACTATTCCTACTGGCGATCCATCTCCAGACCATCCGGTCCGGTGTTCAGGAGCAAATTTTCCACCTACAGTTCCATCATTACCCGCTAAAGAGGGAGGAGATACTGATGTTTTTACTCCTAAAACATGAGAAACAGCTCGCATAGTATAGTTAGTTTCTAAGTTACCAAAACCATTTGTATTCTCCATAATAAGACCTGCTCGTCTCATCAATTTTGGGTTTTCAAAACCTTTGGCTAATGGGTTGGGTTCTGGTCTTTCTGCGACAAACAAAGGATCGTTCTTAGGTAATTTCGCAATAAATTTAGGGTCTAAAGTATAATTATTTTTTTCTGGATGACATGTACCACAAGTACGGCCATTTCCTTCAAAGGTCGTCTTAAAAAATATGTTTCGTCCTTCATTTACTAAGCTAGCACTTGGAAACCATTTCTCTGGAAAAATACCATCCGCTAAAGCGGGTGATACTAATGAAGGTAGTCTTGTTTTGTTTTTAGAATTAGCAGATAAAAAGCGCTGAGGGTAATGATAAATTTTCTGAAATAATGAAGTTGACCCATAAAGAACGCCACCATCAATAGGAGAGTTATCCTTACGTGTAACCACAACCCAATCTACGTCTAAATTCTTTAGCTCCATTGGATTTAGTTGGGCACTTAAACTGGCACTATTATCTTTCGAAACAAGGCTTCCAAGACGTATTATTTTATCATTAGCATCTGGTTGAATGGTATTTCCCTGTTTATCAATATTCTCTACTAACCAAACTTCAGAAATAGCTTTATCAATATTACCTTTAATTTCAACGGTTACCACTCCCGTTTCAATATTTATATTCGCAAGTCCTTGCGCTTTAGAATATTCTGAAGACAATCCTTTGTTCCAAGTGAGGCCAATCGAAGGCCCTTTTATTACAGTCTGCCCTTTTTCATAATCTTTTTTCCAACGATTATAACTTTGAAGTAAATTGCCTGGATCTAATTTCCCTACAACTTTGACCGATTCCTTTTCTGAAATCAATTGTTCATTATCAAGTAAATTAGCACTTGTGGCTATAAAGGCTAGCACTGCTACAACCGATATTTTTCTACTTGTGTTCATTAGTTTTTCATCCTTTATTGAGTTTTTTATAAACTTTCTGAAATATCTATTTCCATAGTTCTATATACAAAATGGGCAACTATTTTCTCCATTGCCCAAAGAGGACATTTAAGAGAAATATCCCAAGTAATTTTTTGTTCAGTAAATAAATTACTTTTAAATTTTTCTTTTCGTATAGCACCTAATCCGTTTGGCTCATCTTGACCTTAAGTGATTAAAACCACTTCATCAAAATTTGCATGATCACTTAATTGTTGAAATGTCTCTTCTAAACAGAGAAGTACCGTAGTTTTTATTGGTGGTTTGGCCATAAATATAATCTCTTTATTGTTTTTTTTGAGGTTAATTAACCTTATTTATTCATTTCTTGTAGTGTTAGCAATCTATTTCAAAGTAAACCCCATACCCTCCTTATGTTCTGTGATGTATTAATAAAAATCGTAAGCTTGTAATCCTCTAAGGAACCTCTGAACAAGTTGATTCCATAAAATTAATACCCAATTAATTCAACAAGTTATCTTTAGTTAAATCGTTATTTTAAGACTTAACCAGAGGTTCCCTAGGAATAACTTCAATTTCTTCATTAATACTGATGTCATTAAGCCTAAGACCACTAGTCTGTTGTTAAAAACAAGCAAAAATCTCTTGTAATTTTTATACTCTCCTTAATTTCTTTGTGCATTTTCGTAAGGTTCATAAACGATGGTTAATACAGGGCAATTAGCAGTTTATTCCTTGCACATAATCGCCAACACAGCCTAACATCTTGATTAAGCTGCCAATCTAAATACCATGTCAATCCGCTTTACCTCATTGCCTTTAAACTTTTTGTCTGTATTCCCTGTTGTTCCAAGCGAATACATTTCCTCTAACATAAAAGAAGCGTTATCTGAATGCGAAACATCAATAACAGCATGTACATTTCCTAAGTTACCCTCCATTGAAAAAATAACTTTTGTTAATACAACAGCCTGCACATGATCCCTGAAATGTATTTATATATAGATTATCGATACTCTAGATCATTATGAGGAAATGATAATCGACGTGTCTGTCTCTGATATTAAGGCAATAGTAATAGATCCTTTTTTCTTTTTTCATTTTGTAATAAATTGGTATCTAACAGAAAAATTGTTAACACCAAAATAATTCCACACTCGAGGTGGTGTTATTATAAAGATTCAGAAAAAATAATCAAATTTTGTGACAAACTTCACATATTTATTTCACATAAAATGAGATAATGTGATGGCTTAAAATTATCAGATTATTTGAAACAATTCAAGTTATTTATTGCTATTTCGAATAACCACTAAAATCCCAAACAATTCCTAATAAGCTACCCCCCCTTATTTTCAGCCGCTCGCCGTAACCAAACGATATATATAAGTTTTTTTTATTACAAAGAAAAAAAAGACAAACCTGTCATTGAATAAGGAGAAAATGCACCCTTTTCATAAGAAACCTCTAAAAAATTGACTCATAAAAACTCATGCTCAATTAATTCAACAGGTTATATTCTATTAAATCGTTATTTTAAGACTTAATCAAAGGTTCCATAATTGGATATGATAATTAGACGCAGTACTGACAAAATAAATACAACGAAATCAGCCTCACATTGAATAAAAAAGTAGAAATTAACGCTAGGCGGTAACGCCTAAATACCCCATTAATTGCGGAGCTTTACTATTAATAACAGAAGAAAAACAGTTACAGATTAATGAAATATTGTCTACGAGCTAGATATTTCAAGATAGAATGACGCCTTAAACTGAAAAACAAGCTTCAAACCTATACCCTTTTAAAAACCCTTATCCTTTAGATTTTAATTTAAGTTTTTTTTCACTCAGCCGCCAACCTGAATATGAAAAAAATAAAACGTCCAAGCTCAAAAACTCTGATTATGGGGAGCCTAGGTGCTTTTTGGTTAGCCGATATGGCAAACCCCGGCTTTAACCCAATAGGAATAATGATTCTTTTATTAATCCCAATTTTTTTATTTGAGTTGCTATATCCCGATCCAGAACTGGAAAAGTTGTTTGAACCCGGCAAACCAATTGCTACCGAAGAACTTCCTTTAGATGTCCCTTTAGGTGAAAACGAAATTTCAAGCTAGTTACTTCCAAAAGACGAATTATTTTAAAACATAATCCTTTTGCTTTAAATGGATTAGTTCGACTGATGCCTCAGACTTATTTTTAGGCTATAATTGTGCATTTTTATTGTCTGAACAATAGCAGCCGTGTCAAGCACAAACAACGATTTATCAACTTTCCAAGGTCTTATCTCGGCCTTACAGCAATACTGGTCTGATCAAGGCTGTATTTTATTGCAACCTTTAGACCAAGAAGTGGGCGCAGGGACATTTCATCCAGCCACTTTTTTACGCGCAATAGGCCCAGAACCTTGGAATGCGGCTTACGTACAACCCTCTAGAAGACCTACTGATGGCCGTTTTGGCGAAAACCCAATGCGTCTACAGCATTATTATCAATATCAAGTTATTTTAAAACCATCACCCGATAATATTCAGGGTCTCTACCTAGATTCATTACGTCACTTAGGCCTAGACTTGCTAGAACACGACGTTCGCTTTGTTGAAGACAACTGGGAGTCACCTACTTTAGGCGCTTGGGGACTTGGCTGGGAAGTCTGGCTAAATGGGATGGAAGTTTCACAATTCACCTATTTTCAACAAGTCGGCGGACTAGAGTGTAAACCAGTCAGTGGTGAACTAACTTATGGACTTGAACGTATAGCTATGTATATTCAAGGTGTAAAGAGTATCTATGATTTAGTCTGGACAAATACCCCTCAAGGTGTCGTTACTTATGGTGACGTATTTCACCAAAATGAAGTTGAAATGTCAGAGTATAACTTTGACCATGCTAATGTCGATTTTCTTTTCACTTGTTTTGATACTTATGAAAAAGAGTGTCAAAAATTAATTAAAGCCAACTTGCCTTTACCCGCTTATGAAATGGTTTTAAAAGCATCTCATACATTTAATTTACTTGATGCACGACATGCAATCTCTGTAACAGAAAGGCAACGCTATATTTTGCGTGTTAGAAACTTATCTAAATCTGTTGCAGAAGCTTATTATCAACGCAGGGAATCACTGGGCTTTCCAATGCTAATCAAAGAGCAGGGAGAATAACTATGTCACAATCTAAAGATTTATTGTTTGAATTAGGCTGTGAAGAGTTACCGCCAAAATCATTATTAAAACTAAGCAATGCCTTATTAAATCATATAGAAATTGGATTAAAAGAGTCTGAATTAGATTATTTATCCGCAAACGCTTATGCAACTCCCAGACGATTAGCTGTCATTATTAAAGGCTTATCTACTACTCAATCTGACAAATTGGTTGAAAAAAGAGGGCCTGCTATCAAAGCTGCTTTTGCCGATGACGGGACACCCAGTAGAGCTGCTGTTGGTTTTGCGACTGGCTGTGGAACAACCGTAGATAAATTAGACAGACTAAAAACAGATAAAGGTGAATGGCTTGCATTTAAACAGGAAGTAAAAGGCAAATCAACTGAACAATTAATGCCTGACATTATTCGCAAAAGCATCCATTTACTTCCTATTGCAAAAAGAATGCGATGGGGCAGTTATAATACTGAATTTGTCAGGCCTGTTCATTGGTGTGTTTTGCTTTTTGGCTGTGACGTAATAGAAACTGAAATTCTTGGTTTAAAGACAAGCAACCAATCACAAGGACATCGCTTCCATTCACCCCAACAAATAACAGTCGAAAGTTCTGATGGCTATTTAGATACCTTAAATCAACAAGGCAAAGTGATTGCTGATTTTTCTGATCGTCAATCAATTATTCAAGATAGCGCAAATGCGGCTGCAAAAACAGTGAATGGTGTTGCCTATATTGAAGATGATTTGCTCGAAGAGATTACGGCTCTAAACGAATGGCCCGTCCCTGTACTAGGTAATTTTGATACCCGTTTTCTTGATTTGCCGATAGAGGTTTTAATTACCACAATGCAAATCAATCAAAAATATTTTCCTATAAAAGATACTAAGGGGAATCTACTTCCACATTTCATTACCTTTAGTAATATTGAAAGTAGCCGCCCTCAATCAATCCAGGAGGGTAACGAGCGTGTTATTATGCCTCGTCTCGCTGATGCTGAGTTTTTCTGGCACCAAGATAGAAAACAGTCATTAGAGGATCGTGTTAGTAGTTTAGAAACCATTGTTTTTCAAAAAACATTAGGCACTTTATCTGATAAAACTAAGCGTGTAGAAAAACTAGCTGAATACCTTGCTAAGCAACTAAATACAGATGTTGCTTTAGCTAAACGAGCGGCCTATTTAGCAAAAACTGATCTAATGACAGATATGGTCGGTGAATTTGCCAGCTTACAAGGTATTATGGGACGATATTATGCTCTAGCAGATAATGAACCCAAGGAAGTTGCCGTTGCCATTGAAGAGCAATATTTTCCTAAACAATCGGGAAGCCCAACCCCTTCAAGTTCGACAGGACAAGTCCTTTCTCTCGCAGAAAAAATTGATACTTTATGCGGCATTTTTAGTGCAGGCCTTATTCCTACTGGAGATAAAGACCCTTATGCACTAAGAAGAGCAACACTAGGTTCTCTCAGAATAATCATTGAAAAAAAATTAGATTTAGATATTGTTGTACTTATCAACCTTAGCTTATCTCAATTTAACCATAAATTTGATCAAGAAAAAACGCAACAACTTGTTGCAGATTTTGTGTTTGAGCGATTAAAAGGTTATAGCCAAGATCAAGGCTACAAAGCAGATGAATTTGATGCAGTTAGCCAAGTAAAACCGACAAGGCCACTGGATTTTATGCAAAGGTTACAAGCTGTTAAAACATTCAGACAATTACCTGAAGCAGAAAGTTTAGCTGCTGCCAACAAGCGTATTATCAATATTTTAAAAAAATCGAATACTAAACCAGCAGATTCTATAACAGGTTTGATTGAAGCCGAGGAAAAAAACTTACAAATAGCAGCCAATAATTCAGCAAAAGACATTCAACCTTTATTAGAACAAAAAAACTATCAAGCAACTTTGACTCGTCTTGCACAGCTACAAAATGATGTGGATGCTTTTTTTGATAATGTTATGGTAAATACTGATGACTTAACGTTACGTGCCAGTCGTTTAGCTTTATTATCCATGCTGTCTGAGCAATTTCTTAAAATTGCCGACATCTCAAAATTACAAGTATGACACAAGCATACGTTTTATTAGACCGCGATGGTGTTATTAATGTAGATTCCGATGATTACATTAAATCACCAGAAGAATGGCATCCTATTCCAGGTAGCCTTGAAGCTATCGCATTATTTAATAAGAATAATTACAAAGTCATTGTCATTACCAACCAGTCAGGCCTTGGACGAGGATTTTATGGTGAAGCAACATTATCTAAAATTCATCAAAAAATGGTTCAATTAGTGAATGAGAAAGGAGGAAAAATCGATGCAATTTATTATTGCCCGCATACTCAAGATGACAACTGCTCATGTCGTAAGCCTAACCCCGGCTTGCTAAAACGTTTTTCAACAGAAAACAACAGGTCATTGAGTGATTTGTTTTTTATAGGAGATAAATTAGCAGATCTTCAAGCAGCTGAAGCAGCAGGCGCAAAATTTATTCTTGTTAAAACTGGCAAAGGGGAGAAAACATTGATAAATAACCCCGAAATTTCATCTCCTATTTTTAAAAATCTTTATGAAGCAGCAAAATTCATCATCACATAAGAACATATTTAAGATGTATGTAGGCTCTAGCCTTTTGTTTCTTTATGTCATTGTATCCTTACTATTATTTGGCCCCCTTATTCTCTTGATGATAATTTTCCCTTTTTCATTTCGGTATACTGCATCCGTAATGTGGGTTGCTTCTATTATGTGGGTTGCAAAAGTCGCCTGTAGCTTAACATATAAAGTAGAAGGGCTAGAAAACCTCCCTAAAGACCAGTCATTTATCGTTCTTAGTAAGCATCAGTCAGCTTGGGAAACATTAGCATTGCGCTTATTTCTACCCATGCAAACAACTGTATTAAAAGAGTCTTTGACCTGGATTCCTATCGGAGGATGGATTTTAGCCACATTAAAACCCATCGCAATAAACAGAGGCAATCCAAAAGAAGCTTTACGCACATTAATAGAACAAGGGATTAAACGATTAGATGAAGGGTTAGTTGTCATCATTTTCCCAGAAGGGACCCGGACTGCTCCTAGTGAAACTAAAAAATTTAGTGGTGGTGGAGCTATGTTGGCTCATAAATCAGGCTACCCAGTTATTCCATTAGCTCATAATGCTGGTGAATTTTGGCCCCGATATAGTTTTTTAAAATACCCAGGAACTATAACAGTCAAAATAGGGCCTGCTATAGAATCAACAGATAAAAAATCAAAAGAAATTAATTCAGAAGCTGAAGCATGGATTACTCAAGCAATGGAAGAAATATCAATTACTCATTTACAATAAGCAACAAACATCATGAAAAAAATATTATTAATTTGTGCGTCAACTCTTTTTTTGACAGCCTGCGCTGATAAGCAAAAATATACAGATGCCGTATTAGAACAAATGAAAACTGAAAAAGATCTTAAAGATTACAATATAGACCCCGAATATATGACAAAGTGCGTAGTCGAACTGTCATCAAATGGTATGCCTGGGGCATTTCCTTTAGATCCAGCTAGATTAACTTCCTACCAAAACTACACCAAAATGTTATCAATGAGTACAGCAGAAGATAAACAGAGTATGCTTGAAGAACTACGCTCAACTTTTGGTTCACCTGCTGAATTAGCATCTGCACACAGTAATTATACGGAAAGTGTTATGAATTGCATTGCTTCTATTATTGTGGAATCAGAAGATAGCCAGGAAAAAGAAGAACTCAAGGCTATTGAAAAAAAACCTATAAAAGAGACTCCTCAGAAAGAATCTCCTAAAGAAGAATAAGATTTTTTTTTCGATTATCAGTTTTTTCTATAGAACTGATAATCGTAATATGAATCTAATACTCACCAATAAACAGAACTAATAAAAAAAAGAGATCAACAGCATTACAAATTTAATAGTTTATAAGACCTTTTAATTTATTCTACTAATAATCCCTTCCAACTCTTCAAGACTAGTGTAACTAAAAACCAACTTTCCTTTACCTGTTTGTTGATGATTAATAGTCACTTTAGCGCCAATCTTTTCTGTTAATTCCTCTTGTAGTCTTAACGTATCAGTATCTTGTTTCTTTTGAACAACTTTTTTTTCATCACTCAGCCCTTTTATTATTTTTTCAACGGCTCGTACAGTTAACCCTTGAGCAACAATTTTATTGGCTATTTCTACTTGTTTTTCATCCTCTAAAGACAATAGTGCTCTTGCATGCCCCATTTCTATAAGTCCTTTACCTAAAAGGTGTTTTACATCACTATGCAAATCAAGCAAACGTAACAAATTAGAAACCGTAGCTCTAGATTTTCCAACAGCATCAGCAACTTGCTGATGGGTCATATCAAACTCTTCAACCAATCTTTTTAAAGCCTCCGACTCCTCTAAAGAGTTTAAATCTTCTCGTTGAATATTTTCGATAAGTGCGACAGCCATTGCTGTCTTGTCATCAATTTCTCTGATAACAACAGGAACCTCTTGTAATGCTGCTAATTGAGCCGCTCTCCAACGACGCTCACCAGCGATAATCTCATACTTATCATTAGCAATGGAGCGTACAATAATTGGTTGAATAATACCTTGTGCTTTTATTGAATCAGCCAACTCCCTGAGTGTTTCAGGATCCATATCTTTTCGTGGCTGATATTTCCCCCGCTGCAAAAACTCTATAGGTAATGTATTTAGATCTTGATTTGTTGTTGTTTTTGGTTCTGCTGGACTTACATCACCTAACAAAGCATTTAATCCACGCCCTAACCCTCTTTTTTTTACAGCCATCTATTTCTTCTCTTCTTTTCTAATCATTTCACCAGCTAATGCAATATAAGCAATCGCTCCTCGAGAACTTTTGTCGTAAAACATAACAGGAAGACCATGACTTGGTGCTTCAGCCAATCGAATATTACGAGGAATAAAACTTCTAAAAACTCTGTCTCCAAAATACTCAACTAATTGATCAGAAACATCCTTAGTTAGTCTACTTCTATTATCAACCATGGTTCTTAGTATACCTTCAAGGTGCAATGTTGGATTAAGCCTGTCACGAATATTTTTCATTGTATCCATCAAATCAGACAAACCTTCCAAAGCATAATATTCACATTGCATTGGGATTAATATGCTATTTGCTGCAACCATTGCATTAATCGTCAGCATATTCAATGAAGGAGGACAATCAATCAAAATATAGTCGTATTCATTTTTAACTTTTAACAGAGCATCAGAAAGCCTTCTCTCTTTATTTTTTATTTCCATCAATTGAACTTCCGCAGCTGTTAAGTCTGTATTTCCAGGAATGACATCTAGCTTTAGTTCTTTACTGTGAATAAGAATTTCAGAAACAGGAACCTCTTCTAATAATAATTCACAAGTAGAATAGATAACTTTATCTTTATCTATACCACAGCCCATTGCTGCATTACCCTGTGGGTCTAAATCAATAAGTAGTATTCGTCGATTAGTCGCTGCTAGCGCAGCAGCAAGATTGACACTTGTGGTCGTTTTTCCTACACCACCTTTTTGATTACTTACCGCAATGACTTTACCCATTTTGAATGATTCCTTCTATACGGATTAAGCATCTTTCAGCCTCAACACCCGGGACTATTATTGGGATAATAGTATACTGCTCAGAAAAGCTGGTGAGTTCTTCAGTTGGTTTTTGACCTTTCATTGCCAATACAATACCTTGGTTACTTATTAAATGACGAGTTAAAGCAATAATTTCTTGCAAATTAGAAAACGCACGCATTATAACGGAAGAAAAGGGCGCATCAACGTGTATCTTTTCTACTCGATTATGCATAACCGAAACATTATCTAATTTTAATTCTAATATGGCTTGCTGTACAAACCGAGTTTTTTTTGAATTAGAATCAACCAAAGTAAACTTAACATTCGGTAAAAAAACAGCTAAAGGAATACCTGGCAAACCTGCTCCTGTCCCTATATCGGCTATTCGATCTCCTTTTACAAAGGGAAGAATCGCCAAACTATCAAGTATATGTAATCGAACCATATCTTCTCGATTACGAACAGCTGTTAAATTATATGCCTTATTCCATTTTTCAATAAGCTTAATAAATGCCAACAATAATTCTATCTTTTTTTCATCAGCCTCTATATTCAATTCCTGCAACCCTTGCTGCATTATCGTTCGACATTTTTCCATTAAGCTGATTTCTTTTTAAGGTGAACAAGGAGCAAAGAGATTGCTGCAGGGGTTATACCGGGTATTCTAGACGCCTGACCTAATGTTTCCGGCTTTTGTATTTTTAGTTTTTCACTGACTTCATTAGATAAACCAGAAACCTTACTGTAATCCTCACCGACAGGCAGTTTCAAATGATTATACCGCTTAGTTCTGTTTATTTCAGTTTGTTGCCTATCAATGTAACCAGCATATTTTGCTTGTATTGCCACTTGCTCCCCTACCTGCTCATCTACATTATCTTTTCCAGCAAAATCAAGCAAGTTAATAACATCCACTTCGGGTCTACGGAGCAGAGACATCATACTTGCTTCTTTTTTTAATTCTTTACCCCACAATCGTTCAGCTTGTTGAGCTTTATCCGTGCCAGATCTAACCCATTGTTTCCCTAAATCATTTTGTAATTGAACAATAGATTCTCTTTTTTCCTCAAATATTTGCCAACGAGAGTCATCAACCAACCCAAGTTCTTTTCCTTTTTCAGTTAATCGCAAATCAGCGTTATCTTCTCTTAGCAATAATCGATATTCTGCACGACTCGTAAACATTCTATAAGGTTCTTGCGTACCACGAGTAATCAAATCATCAATCATTACGCCTATATAGGCTTCATCCCGTTCAGGACACCAACTTTCTAAATCTTGAGTTAATCGTGCAGCATTCAAACCAGCAATTAAACCTTGAGCTGCAGCTTCTTCATACCCTGTAGTACCATTAATTTGTCCGGCAAAAAACAATCCATCCATATATTTTGTTTCTAAGGAAGATTTTAAATCAATTGGGTTAAAGTAATCATATTCAATCGCATAACCAGGCCTTATGATAACGGCATTTTCAAATCCAAGCATAGACTGAACTAATTGACATTGAATATCAAAAGGCAGACTGGTTGAAATACCGTTAGGATATATTTCATGCGTTTCCAGCCCCTCAGGCTCAACAAATATCTGATGAGAGTCTCTATCTGCAAAACGAACAACCTTATCTTCAATTGATGGACAATAACGCGGGCCAACGCCATCAATAACCCCCGTATACATAGGCGAACGATTCATGCCAGACCGAATAATCTCATGTGTTCTGCTGTTCGTTCGGGTGATGTAGCAAGGGATTTGACGAGGATGTTGTTCACGAGACCCCATAAATGAAAATATGGGTAAAATATCATCACCATGCTGAACTTCAAGCTTGTCAAAATTAATACTTCGCCCATCAATTCGAGGTGGCGTCCCCGTTTTCAGTCTATCAACTCGAAATGGTAATTCGCGTAAGCGATTAGCTAAAGCGATCGATGCTGAATCACTAGCACGTCCTCCACTATAGTTTTCTAATCCAATATGGATCCGCCCATCTAAAAAAGTACCCGTAGTTAAGACAATTGCCTGAGCTGAGAAATCTAATCCCATTTGAGTCTTGACGCCAACAACTCTATCTCCCTCAACAATAAAATCGACAACAGTTTGTTGAAATAAAGTAAGTTTTTCTTGATTTTCAAGAATGCTCTTGATTGCTTGCTTATATAAGCTACGATCTGCTTGAGCACGTGTTGCACGAACAGCAGGCCCTTTACTCGCGTTTAAAGTACGGAATTGAATACCCGCCTTATCAGCAGCCAGAGCCATCGCGCCCCCCAAAGCATCAATTTCTTTAACTAAATGCCCTTTACCAATACCACCAATGGCGGGGTTACAGCTCATTTGCCCTAGCGTATCAATATTTTGGGTCAGCAATAAAGTTTCGGCACCGCAACGGGCTGCTGCTAATGCAGCTTCAGTACCGGCATGACCTCCGCCAACTACAATAACGTTAAATTTTTTCTGGAAATTCACTGGCAATCTATGTTCAAATAACAGCCTATATTAATGGTATATGGTGATTAATCAACTTTTACTTAAGGAGTCAGTATGAAAAAGAGAAAAACAGCAACACAAGTTAGTGTTTGTTCGTCCAGAAATCTAGTGGCAAAGTTTGCCGCCAAATTTAATAAAACCCAAATTTTTAAAGATAAAACAAAATATCAACGTAATGCTAAACATAAAAACAAGGAGCCTTTTCCAATATTACTGTTCAGTAATATTGGAAAAGGCTCCTTGTTAATAGAAACGTCTGTTATCAAAAAGTCAATAAATTACACAAAAAACACTTGTTTTGTCGCTATCTTACTTAAAAACGACATATTTCTGGACAAAAGCATTTAATTTAGGCAGAATTACTAGAATCAAAATACTATAGAGAAAAACACCTTCATGGCGACAATTTCCATACTGAATGGCCCAAACTTAAACTTATTAGGTATTAGAGAGCCGGGACATTATGGCAATAAGACGCTAGAAGACATTAAAGCGACAGCCTTAACAAAGGCTGAAAAATTAGGCCATATTCTTAATTTTTATCAATCAAATGCTGAGCATGAAATTGTTGAAACAATTCACCATGCTTTTCAAAACAAGGTTGATTTTATTATCATTAACCCTGCCGCTTTTACGCATACTAGTGTTTCTATTCGTGATGCACTACTTGCCACAAATATACCTTTTATAGAAGTTCATTTATCCAACATTCATTCACGCGAAAGTTTTAGAGCCCATTCCTATTTTTCAGATATTGCCGTAGGCGTTATTTGTGGTTTAGGGGCAAGCGGGTATGATCTGGCTTTACAAGCCGCTCACCAGATATTATCAGAGAGAAATTAAATAATGGATTTAAGAAAAATAAAAAAACTAATTGAAATCATCGAAGAATCTGACATTGCAGAAATTGAAATTAGTGAAGGTGAAGAGTCTGTACGCATTAGTCGTTATTCTTCATCTTTACCAGCTCCAGTCGCTATGGCTGCTGCACCAGTAGTCACTACGCTTACACAGCCAACGGCAACTCCTTCTTCAAGTACAACACAAAATCCTGCTGAAGAAGTGATATCAGGCCATGCTGTAAAATCACCAATGGTCGGAACGTTCTATCGTTCTGCATCACCTAGCGCAGCCAATCCATTTGTTGAAGTTGGCCAGTCAGTGACTGAAGGCGAAACACTTTGTATTATTGAGGCAATGAAAATTCTCAACCAAATTGAAGCTGATAGAAGTGGAACAATCAAACAAATTTTGGTTGAAAATGCACAACCTGTCGAATATGACCAACCTCTATTCATCATTGAATAACTCAATTAGGTAAACATATGTTCGATAAAATTGTAATCGCTAATCGTGGCGAAATCGCTTTACGTATTCTTCGTGCATGTCGCGAATTAGGCATAAAAACTGTTGCCGTACATTCTGATGCTGACCGTGACTTAAAACATGTTCGTCTTGCTGACGAGGCTGTTTGTATCGGTCCCGCATCTTCAGCTGAAAGTTATTTAAATATTCCTGCAATCATTAGTGCTGCAGAAGTTACTGACGCTGTTGCCATTCATCCTGGTTATGGGTTTTTATCAGAAAATGCTGATTTTTCAGAAAAAGTAAGTCTTAGTGGCTTTACATTTATTGGTCCCAAAGCCGAAACTATCCGCTTAATGGGCGATAAAATATCCGCCAAGAAAGCTATGCTTGCTGCAGGAATACCCTGTGTACCAGGAAATGGTGAACCAATAACAACCGACAACAATGCCAATATGAAAATGGCTCAGGAAATTGGTTACCCTATTATTGTCAAAGCCTCTGGCGGCGGTGGCGGACGAGGCATGCGTGTTGTGCATACAGAAGCGGCTTTATTAAGCGCTATCTCATTAACAAAAGCAGAAGCTGCAGCTGCCTTTGGTAATGACACGCTGTATATGGAAAAATTCTTGGAAGATCCTCGGCATATTGAATTTCAAGTTTTAGCCGATTCTCACGGTAATGCCATTCATCTTGGCGAAAGAGACTGCTCAATGCAGCGTCGACATCAAAAAGTAGTAGAAGAAGCTCCTGCACCAGGTATCAGCGATGAACTAAGGTCAGAAATGGGGGATTTATGTACTAAAGCCTGCAAAGATATAGGCTATTTAGGAGCAGGTACATTTGAATTTTTATTTGAAAAAGATGAGTTTTATTTTATAGAAATGAATACTCGTGTTCAAGTTGAACATCCTGTTACAGAAATGATTACCGGTGTTGATATCGTTAAAGAACAGCTCCGCATTGCAGCTGGAGAACCTTTATCACTATCTCAAGACCAAGTCACGTTTACTGGCCATGCAATTGAATGCCGTTTAAACGCCGAAGACCCTAAAACATTTATGCCTTGCCCAGGCACAATTGAACAATTCCACATGCCTGGAGGCCCAGGGATACGCTGTGAAACACATATATACAATGGCTATAAAGTTCCTCCTTATTATGATTCAATGATTGGAAAATTAATTGCCCATGGTGATGATAGAAAAAGTGCTATTGCTAGAATGCAAACTGCTCTACATGAAATGATCATAGATGGCATTAAAACCAATATTCCATTACAAATGGATATTATGGCTGACAATGCTTTTGCATCAGGCAGTCAAAATATACATTACCTAGAAAAAAAATTGGGAATTTAAATTTAGCATAATAGACAGGAAACCAGTATTAATTGAAAGCGTTCAATTAATACTGGTTTTTCGCTCTAAACCCTATAAATGTGATCTAAATAATGATTTCTATTTAGTTTTCAGTACACCTCTTATGGCCAAAAGCGTGGCCAACTTGAAAATAATATAATGACTTGGCATCAACTTTCAGTAATTACTAATAAAAATACAGCGACAAAAGTCTCCGATTTTTTTAGTGAACTGGGAGCGGTATCTGTCACATATATGGATGCTGAAGATCACCCTGTTTATGAACCTGCACTTGGGGAAACAGAAATATGGATCTCAACTAAAGTAATCGCTCTTTTTGAAATAGAAGCAGAGCCTGAATTAGTAAAAACACTCTTATTTTCACAGTTTAAAGAATTAACCTTAAACAGCTGGTTTGAAGAAATAATACAAGACCAGGCATGGGAACGCTCATGGATGGAACATTATCATCCAATGAAATTCGGTAACCGCCTTTGGGTTTGCCCTACTGGACAAGAAAAAAAAGAACAAAACTGTGTTTGCATGACATTAGACCCAGGCTTGGCATTTGGAACAGGAACACATCCAACAACTGCACTTTGCTTAGAATGGCTATCTTCCCATGACATTTCTAACAAAATTGTGATTGACTATGGGTGTGGTTCAGGTATTCTTGCTATTGCAGCTGTTTTACTAGGAGCAAAAGAAGTCCATGCTATTGATATTGACCCTCAAGCAATCATTACAACTCAAGCCAATGCAGAGAAAAACAAGGTTCAGGATAAAATAAAAAATTATTTACCTGAGCAATTTTCCTCTTTTGAAGCTGACATTGTTCTTGCCAATATTTTAGCCAAGCCTCTTTGCGAGTTGTCTGAACCAATTTCAGCATTACTAAAACCACAAGGACAATTGGTTTTATCGGGCATATTAAATGAACAAGCAAACCTTGTCATAGATGCCTACACAAAATTTAACATCAAAATCAAATCACCAATAAGTCAAGAGGAATGGTGCAGATTAGATGGATTAAAAAATAACTAAATCATGCATACAGAATGCCCATCTTGCTTCAAAAAGCACCCCATTACTGAGAAAAAGCTACTGCTATCAAAAGGCGAGTTTCTTTGTAATAGGTGTTATATCACTTTTGACCCCAATGACCACTTAAGCGAAAAAGGTCTATTTAAAAAAAATTCAGAAAGTTCATCTGATTCAGAACTAGATAGTCCGACCGACTCTCTTTCAGAGTTTTGGAAGTACGGAGCGGGTCTTTTTACTCTTATTCTTTTACTTCAGATTTATTTTTTTAAGGGTGAAACGATAGCACATAACAAAACAATAAGACCCGTACTACAAAAAGTTTGTTCTATCCTTAACTATCCATTAGCTCCTTATAAAAATTCCGAAGAATTTAAGGTTCTAAAGGTTTCTTTTGATCCCGCTGATAATGGTACCTATGTTTTAAATGCCTCACTTATCAACCAAGCTGATTTTTCGCAAAACCAGCCTTCAACAAAATTAGCCTTGATGAATTATGTAGGAGAAACTTTTGCTGAAAGAATATTTCATCCTAAAGACTACGTAATAAACAATATCACTGAAATTAAGCCCGGCATGATGACAGAAATAAAAATTATTGTTGCAGTACCCTCAGAAAAAGTTGCTGGCTTTCGTTTCGAATTAATTTAAAATTGGTGTAATGGCACATCCTGAAATCTATTTAAAAAAAAATGAAGATAAACGATTACGAAAAGGACATTTATGGGTTTTTAGTAATGAAGTAGATACTAAACGTACACCTTTAAATCAGTTTTCTCCTGGGGACATGGTTGTTATTAAAGACAATACAGGCAAACCACTTGGTAGTGCTTACATAAACCCTAATACACTTATTTGTGCACGACTTATATCAAGAAAACCTTCTATAAAAATGGGGGGCAATTTCTTCAAAAATAGACTGAGTAATGCGCTTGCATTACGCAACAAATTATTTGACAAACCTTTCTATCGGTTAATATTTGGTGAAAGTGATGGTTTACCAGGCTTAGTTATTGATAGATTTGGCTCTGTTCTATCTGTTCAAATCACAACTGCAGGCATAGAAAAACAAAAAGAAATTCTAATCACAACACTAGTTGAACTTTTTTCACCAGACGCTATTATTTTAAAAAATGACAATAGCCAAAGACAATTAGAGGAATTAACTCAGGAATCAGAAGTCATCTACGGAACACTGCCTGAAACCCTTGTTATTGAAGAAAATAACACTCTGTTTAATATTGATGTTGTAGATGGACAAAAAACAGGCTGGTTTTATGATCATCGCTATAGTCGCGCTAAAATGGCAAAAATTGCTAAAAATCAGCGCGTTCTAGACTTATTCTCTTATTCTGGTGCATGGGGGATCCCAGCAGCATTATCGGGAGCATCAGAGGTCACTTGTGTCGATAGCTCAGAAAGTGCATTAGTGCTAGCTCAAAAAAGTGCCAAGCTAAATAATGTACAAGATAAAATGAATTTTGTCCGTGCTGATGTTTTCGATTTCCTAAAAAAAGCACGCGAAAACAATGAACGCTATGATATCGTCGTACTTGACCCTCCGGCACTGGTAAAAAGAAAAAAAGATTTTAAAGCAGGTTATGAAGCTTATCGTCGGCTCAATCACTTAGCTCTACAAGTTTTAAATAAAAATGGTATTTTAGTCTCGGCCTCATGCTCTCATCATTTAACAAAATCAAATTTACATGAAATATTACGTTCCTCTGGACGCCATATAGACCGCCACTTAGTGTTTATTGAGTCAGGCAGTCAAGGGCCAGACCATCCTATTCATCCATCAATACCCGAAACAGAATATTTAAAAACTTATTTCTGTTCCGTTTCTAGCAGCTTATAATTTACAAATGACAACTGATATAACATGTTCATTGTGCAGCTTACCCGTCAAGATAAATGGGTTTACCCTAAATTCTAATGAAGGAACAAAAAAATTTTGCTGTCAAGGTTGTTTAAGTATATTTCAATTATTTAACGAAAACATTTTACCACCCACTACAAACGAGAGTACCAATGAAAGCTTGTGAACAATGCCCCGCCGATAGAGTAATAATCGGTAAAAATTATAAAAATGTATCCGTTTTATCCAGAGCAATAGGCCTAATACTTATTTATTTACCCATCATAACTTTTCCATTTATTGTTCTAAGTGCCTATTGGACTTATTACAGTTTAATACTATGTGGAGCTAAAAATGTAAACAAATGGAGTCATTATCTTCCTGAAAGAGCCAGCCACCGCTATTCTATGAAAAATCAAATTACTATGGATGGCTCATTCAAATTAAGCCTGGCTCAATCAAAGCTTTATTGGATTCTTAACTGTACTTGGTATTGTCCTTATAGTGTGGCTCTTTTTGAATGGCACTCTTACTTAGTAAAAGTTGTTGAAAACTGGTGGTGTCCTTTCACTCACGGAAAGAAAGAAGATTATAAAAATGGTTCAATTGATAAATCTTTCTGGCATATTTATCCTGATGATTCGGAAAAACTTCATGACGATGACAGAGTTAATCCCATCTTTACAGATGAACATGACAAGGATTTAAAGTCAGACTAAATGCATGAGGGCAAAGAGTTTAAATAATCACCCTAAGGACTGAGGATGAAATAAAACCCGAAACTGGTATAGGATTTTTGTTCAGTTTCAAGGCGTAAAAATAGAAACTGGACAAAAAGACAAGTCAGTTTCGGGTTTTATAAAATTCTCAGTCCTAAGCTCTTTTCCCGACTTATTTATCACGTTAAAACTATGCAAATAGGTTCTTATCAGCTAAAAAACAATTTAATTCTTGCTCCTATGGCCGGAATTACAGACCGACCTTTTCGAGAGTTATGCCGCCAATTTGGTGCAGGACTTGCTGTATCAGAAATGGTTGCTTCAAACCCTGCTTTACAAACACATAAAAGAACTCTATTAAAGACTGATTACACAGGAGAGTCAGGACTTCGTTCGATACAAATCTTAGGAACCGATCCTCAACAAATGGCTAATGCTGCGTTGTTAAACCAACAACGCGGTGCACAAATCATTGACATTAACATGGGGTGTCCTGCAAAAAAAGTATGTTCAGTCGCAGCAGGTTCTGCTTTACTCAAAAATGAGTTATTAGTAAAAAAAATTTTAGATGCTGTCGTTAACGCCGTTACGATTCCTGTTACACTTAAAATCAGAACGGGGTGGGATAAAGACAATAAAAATGCTGTTAACATTGCAAAAATTGCAGAACAAGCTGGGGTTTCTGCTCTCACTATTCACGGGCGTACTAGAGCTTGTAAATTTACAGGAGAGGCAGAATACAATACGATTAAAAAAGTTAAGCTAAGCACCAGCCTTCCTATTATTGCTAATGGTGACATTACTCATGCTAAAAAAGCAAAAGAAGTTCTGAAATTCACAGGTGCTGACGCAATCATGATAGGGCGAGCTTCTCAAGGGAACCCTTGGATATTTAAGGAAATATTGCACCATCTTAATAGCAAAAAACCACTTAAAAAACAATCAATTAAAGAGAGCCAGATGATTATTAATAATCATCTAGAATCTTTATATAGCTTTTATGGAAACAATAGCGGTGTTAGAATAGCTCGTAAACACATCGGATGGTATTTTGATAACATAGGATCCATCCCCTCTTCTTGTAAAAAAGAAATTTTTAATATACAAGAACCATCTTTACAAAGAGCCATGGTTAATTCCGTATTCTCCGATCTTGATTGAGATCTCAAAAGATTAAACTTGTTTAAAAAACGATTAGACAATATGAATGTAAAGCTACAAAACACTAAAGTGATCAGTCTTGAGAATATAAAAATAGCGCCAATCCCTTTATCTGCACACGTCAAAGAAGCAGTAAAACATTATTTTTCTCAACTTAATGGACATGATACCAGTGGATTGCATGCAATGGTCATTAGTGAAGTAGAAAAACCTCTCATAGAGGCCGCATTAGAATATTGCGGTCAAAACCAAACTAAAGCTTCTAAAGTACTCGGATTAAGCCGTAGTACTTTACGAAAAAAAGTTGAGCAGTACAACTTATCCTAAATTTATTTAGCTCGACCTTCTTAGCACAAATATATTTTTCAAAAACATATGAACAAAAAAATTGCTCGTGCACTGATTAGTGTCTCGGATAAAACAGGAATTCTTGAATTTTGCCAAGAACTAGATCAACTGGGTATAGAAATATTATCAACAGGCGGTACTGCCAAATTACTTGCAGAAAACAATGTACAAGTTACAGAAGTCTCTGATTACACAGGATTTCCTGAAATGATGGATGGCCGTGTAAAAACATTACACCCAAAAGTACATGGTGGAATTTTAGGTCGCCGAGGCACTGATGATAAAGTGATGGCAGCGAATGGCATTAACCCGATTGACTTAGTAGTAGTCAATCTCTATCCCTTTGAGCAAACAGTTGCAAACCCAGATTGTGATTTAGAAACTGCTATTGAAAATATTGATATTGGTGGTCCAACTATGATTCGAGCGGCAGCAAAAAATCATAAAGATGTCTCTGTTGTTGTTGACCCTGAAGACTACATTTCTATTATTGATGAGTTAAAAAACAATAACGCAAGTATTTCTCAACAAAACCGTTTTAATCTGGCTCTCAAAAGTTTTGAACATACAGCTAAGTATGATACTGCCATCTCAGCTTACCTTGGTGCCGTCAACAAGGTTCAATTTCCAGAGACACTTAATTTACAATTTCACCATACTCAAGCAATGCGGTATGGCGAGAACCCTCACCAAAATGCAGCTTTTTACACAGAGAAAAAACCAGCTTCTGGTACTATTGCCGCGGCAACACAAATACAAGGTAAAGAGTTATCTTATAATAATATTGCAGATGCAGATGCCGCTTTAGAATGCGTTAAATCTTTTAACGATCAACCAACATGCGTTATTGTAAAACATGCCAACCCTTGTGGTGTCGCACAGGCAGAAGATATATTAACAGCTTATGATTTAGCTTATGCAACTGACCCGACCTCTGCATTTGGTGGCATTATTGCTTTTAATCAACAGTTGGATCAAAAAACAGCAGAAGAGATTATTAAACGCCAATTTGTTGAGGTTATTATTGCCCCAGTTATTAGTTCTTCAGCAAAAAGTGTATTAACAGAAAAAAAGAATGTCCGTGTACTAGAATGTGGAGAATGGTTAAATGAAGCCAAACCTGAGTTTGATTTTAAACGTGTGGCAGGTGGTCTGTTAGTTCAAGATAAAGACTTTGGTCAAATTAACCAAGCAGACGTAAAAGTTGTCAGTAAACGACAACCAACAGAACAACAAATGGCCGACATGTTATTCGCATGGAAAGTAGCTAAATTTGTTAAATCAAATGCTATTGTCTACTGTAAAAAAGGACAAACTATTGGAGTTGGTGCCGGACAAATGAGTCGAGTTTATTCAGCTAAAATTGCGGGCATTAAGGCCGCTGACGAAAAGTTAATCGTTTCTGGTTCTTCAATGGCTTCAGATGCATTTTTTCCTTTTAGAGATGGTATAGATGCTGCGGCAGAAGCTGGAATCACAGCAATTATCCAGCCCGGTGGTTCAATGCGAGATAATGAAGTTATTGAAGCAGCAGATGAGCATGATATAGCAATGGTCTTTACAGGTATGCGTCACTTTAGACACTAAAACAGTGATTAACGAGTAGAGCGTATTTACTTACAGTCTGCGTTACTTTATCTGTATTTTATTCGACTTGTAATCTCATTTTTTGTTACAAGTTAAATTTGTATAATCGCTTATCTATTCCATAACGCTAATTCCAAAATTTAACTTCAACAGTTCAACCCAAAGAGATATCCTAATGAAAATCCTCATCGTCGGTAGCGGTGGTCGCGAACATGCCCTTGCTTGGAAAGTAAAACAATCTAATAAAATTTCAACCATCTTTGTTGCTCCAGGTAATGCAGGAACAGCGCTAGAAGAGGGAATAACAAACGTCTCTATTACTGTAGAGGACATTCCAGGTCTACTTAACTTTGCCCAACAAGAAAATATTGATTTAACAATAATAGGCCCCGAAGTCCCTTTGGTTGCAGGTATTGTTGATACGTTTACAGAAGCAGGCTTTAAATGTTTTGGCCCGACGGCAAAAGCAGCGCAATTGGAAGGCTCTAAAACTTACTGTAAAGACTTTATGGCAAGACATAATATTCCAACAGCCGAATACCAAACTTTTACAGAAAGCCAAGCTGCTATTGATTACATCCAAGCCAAAGGTGCTCCTATTGTAGTTAAAGCAGATGGACTAGCAGCAGGAAAAGGCGTGATAGTTGCTTCAACAGAACAACAAGCAATTGATGCTGTTGAAGATATGCTATCCGGCAATAGTTTTGGCGATGCAGGTCATCGCGTGGTGATTGAGGAATTTTTAGAAGGTGAAGAAGCAAGCTTTATCGTTATCGCAGATGGTAAAAATGCATTACCTATGGCCAGCTCACAAGACCATAAAGCCAGGGATAATGGCGACAAAGGCCCTAACACAGGAGGTATGGGTGCATACTCTCCAGCACCTATCGTAACGCCAGAAATCCACCAGAGAGTCATGGATGAGGTGATAACCCCAACGTTAAAAGGTATGCAGGATGATGGCATCCCATACACTGGCTTTTTATATGCTGGATTAATGATTGGAAAAAGTGGGACAATCAAGGTACTAGAATACAACTGCCGTTTTGGAGATCCAGAAACACAACCGATTATGATGCGCCTACAAAGTAATCTAGTCGACTTATGTTTAGCAGCTTTAGATCAAAACCTAAACACCATAGAAACAAAATGGGATGAGCGCCCAGCGTTAGGTGTTGTATTAGCAGCAGGAGGCTATCCAGATACTTATAATAAGGGGGATATTATTTCAGGCCTACCAACAAAAGACGCCACAGATAGTAAAGTTTTTCATGCAGGAACAATCCAGAAAGAAGAAAATATAGTCACATCCGGTGGGCGTGTTCTTTGTGCTTGCGCTCTAGGAGAAGACATTGCCGATGCACAAAAAAAAGCGTACAAATTAACTGAACTAATAAAATGGAATAATTCATTTTATAGAACTGATATTGGATTTAAAGCAATAAGGTAATTCTTAAGAAAGCTCTGATCAAGTCCAATTATTTTAGCTTGCTAAATTTTAATCGGCTTAATCACTCTATTCTAGCTGACAACGAAGTATAAGGGTCACCACTATTTTTTTGTCAGTTTCCACTAAATAGAAAATCATATAATTTATTACTGCTATTTTTAATTCCCCAATAAATATTAATAAATTACACTCACCCTAAACAACTAATTTAGATAGACTATTTCGATAATATGTAGCTTTATTCAAGTATTTTGCCTGATTCAATTTTATACTCATTTAAAAAAATTTAATAATTATTATTGACATCAAGCTTAAACAACGTCAAAATGTATCGGATTAGTTGGTTCGGTCTTACATCGACCTTCTATATAGTCTTAGTCCCCATCGTCTAGAGGCCTAGGACACCGCCCTTTCACGGCGGTAACGGGGGTTCGAACCCCCCTGGGGACGCCATACTATATTGTGATAATCTTACTGTTTTAAAGTTAAAAACATCGTAAATTCTTATCTTAAAGTTACAATATTTTAAAGCTGAATATCATAACTTAACTCAAAGAGATACCTTAAATATCATTGAGCCAAATCATCTCATACTAGCTAACAATTAAATTTTAGATTCAAGTTTCGCTCATCACTCTACATCGAGAAATAGTTATAGATTTCTATAATCTGACTATACTCTTCTTAATTCGTAGAAAAAAAACCTGTATTTATCATCCATAACATTCAGGATAAACTGGTCGAATACATACCCTGAAGTATTTTAGCCTCTCACTTTTTTTGTTTTCACAACATGACAAAGCCCCTCCCTAAAGCAGATTTTTCATCATTTACTTTTTCTACTAACATCCTTGCTGCCATTAAAAAATTTGGTTACGAACACCCAACTGATATACAACTTGAAGCCATACCCACCATATTGGATGGCAAGGATGTTCTTGCTCGCGCAGAAACAGGCTCTGGAAAAACAGCTGCTTTTGTATTACCGTTACTGGAAAATTTAAGCACTCAAAATATATACAGGCAAAGCAAATCTTACAATCATTTTAATGGTACAGATAGAGCAGGAAATAACTGCGTACAAGTTCTTGTCCTTGTCCCAACACGTGAACTAGCCATACAAGTCTGTGATGTTTTTAAACAGATGTCAGAAAATATTCAACCTGAATTAAAATGCTTAAGCGTATATGGAGGGGTGAAAATAAACCCACAAATGATGGCATTAAGAAGTGGAACCGACATTCTTGTTACTACCCCCGGACGGTTGCTTGATCTGGCAAGCCAAAATGCAATTAAATTTAACCAAATAAAAGCACTCGTCATTGATGAAGTCGACCGACTAATGAAGGGAGATTTTCAGGATGAAATAAACCGCATCATAAAATTATTACCTAATAAACGTCAAAACTTAATGTTTACTGCAACCTTTCCAGACAACATTAGGTTATTAGTGCGTAAAGAAATGAACAATCCAGAAGTTATAAACATGGATGAGTTTCTTGAAGAAGTCCCCATTGAACAACGCGTTATAACAGTCAACCATAATAAGAAAAATGATTTATTGGCACATTTATTAAGTGAGAATAATTGGAAGCAAGTTTTAATTTTTTGTAGCGCTAAACGAACGTGTGACAATTTAGTTATCAAGCTAGAAAAAAGAGGCATTAAAGCCCTCGCCATGCATGGCAACAAAGAACAATCCGCTCGCTCAGCCGTACTAAAAGATTTTAAATCAGGAAAATCACGCATCCTAATTGCTACTGATGTTGCTTCTCGAGGTATTGATATTGAACAACTTGCCTGTGTCATTAATTATGACTTACCTCGTTCACCCAACGACTATGTACATAGAATTGGCCGAACGGGTCGAGCCGGACAAACAGGACAGGCAATTTCACTTATTGCTCATCATGAATATCATCATTTTACTGTCATTGAAAAACGCAATTCATTACGCTTAGAAAGAGAGCAGCTTGAAGGCTTTCAGCCCGATGAGGTAGCCCCCCCTATGCCTCGCTCAAAACCTAAAAAGAAAGCAAGCCCAAAAAACAAGCAGAATAAGCTAAAAAAGAATACAAATAAAGTGCAATCCGTTGACAATTCAGAGCCAGACACACAAGAAGAATCGATTGTTAATGCCCACATTTGGGGGAAAAGAAAATAAGGCTACCTCTATTAATTGATAATTGAGTCCAAAATATCCAATCTCTGCGTTTAAACCCTTCGCAATAACTGCTATTACGTGCGACAACACCTCGATCTTGAATGTTTTGGTTCTCAATTTTCTCATCCACAATTAATAGAAGTACCCATAACAGAAAAAGCTTAATTCATAAAATAACAAAAAAAACCACCCAAATAATTGAACATTGTTTAATTGAGGTTTATAGTACACTCTTTACTATCTACAAAGTCCCTATTGGGAGAATAATAATGCTAAAAAAATTTTTACATTGGCTACTCACTTTAATTTATAAAGTTGAAGTAATAGGGCTAGACAACTATAAGAAAGCCGGTGATAGAGTTCTTATTGTTTCTAATCATACCTCTTTTTTAGACCCTCTATTATTAGGTGTATTTTTACCTGATAACATTACCTTTGCTATCAATACTGATATTGCCGAGCGTTGGTGGTTAAAGCCTTTTCTTTCGCTATCTCAAGTATTTCCAATGAATCCCACCCAGCCTTTGTCATTAAAGGCACTCATTCACCACTTAGATCATAAGACTAGAACTGTTATTTTCCCTGAGGGACGGATCACAGTCACGGGGTCTTTAATGAAAATTTATGATGGTACAGGCATGGTTGCTGATAAATCAGATGCAGCCATACTCCCTATTCGCATCAGTGGTGCAGAATACACGCCTTTTTCAAGACTGAAAAACATTGTCCGTTTACGCTGGTTCCCTAAAATCAGAATAGAAATTCTTCCTCACACGACTATTCATGCCAAAGATGAATTAAAGGGTAAAGCAAGACGTCATTATTGTGGCCATGTTCTTGCTGATATTATGAGTGAAATGATGTTTACTACAGGCCAGCAACATCAATCCATTTTTTCTGCTCTATTAGATGCACGTAAAATACATGGCGGCAAGCACACTGTAGCAGAGGACTTAGAAAGAAAACCTCTTTCTTATAATGCACTGATTACACGGTCAATTGCGATTGGAAATGTCCTAAAAAAAATCACTCAAGAACAAGAGAATGTTGGTATTTTTTTACCTAACTCAGCAAAAACATTAAATATTATTCTTGGTTTACAGCTTTTTAATCGTGTACCTGCCATGCTAAATTTCTCGACAGGCTCTAAGGGTATGCTTTCAGCATGTAAAACAGCTAAAGTGAAAACAGTTTTAACTTCTCGACGCTTTGTTGAACTGGGTAAATTTACCGACGAAGCTAAAGCATTGGAAAAACAAATTAATTTGGTCTATTTGGAAGATTTAGCAAGCTCTATTTCTGGTTTGGATAAACTGAAAGCCTTAATTCAGTCCAAAACTATTGATTTTTGGTATAACCATCAACAATTAAACCCAGAAATGCCGGCTGTTGTTCTATTTACCTCTGGTTCTGAGGGAGAACCAAAAGGAGTCGTTCTTTCACATGCTAATATTTTAGCCAATCATAAACAAATAGCATCACGCATTAACTTTAATGCACAAGATGTCGTGTTAAATTTTCTTCCAATGTTCCACTCTTTTGGTTTTACCGCAGGAACTATGTTGCCAGTGCTCAGCGGAATGACCACTTTCTTCTATCCCTCCCCACTTCATTTTACAGTTATTCCTGAAATTGCTTACGATATTGGTGCCACCATCATGTTTGGTACTAATACGTTTTTGACCTCCTACGCTAAAAAAGCACACGCTTATGACTTTTATAAAATGCGTTATGTAGTCGCAGGTGCTGAAAAATTACAAGATAGCACCCGACAGATTTGGGCTGAAAAATTTGGCATTAGAATTTTAGAAGGCTATGGAGCAACAGAAACCTCACCTGTAGCAGCAGTCAACACGCCAATGTATTTTAAGTTAGGTACAGTAGGACGTTTAATGCCTAGAATGCAATACAAATTAGAAGATATCCCAGGAATTAAAGATGCAGGAAAATTACACCTTTACGGCCCAAATATTATGCAAGGCTATTACCTTTCAGACAACCCAGGAAAATTAGTTCCCCCTAAATCAATTTATGGTACCGGTTGGTATGACACAGGGGACATTGTTAATGTTGATGAAGAAGGTTTTGTCAGCATCCGCGGCCGAAGCAAACGGTTTGCTAAAGTCGGCGGAGAAATGATTTCTCTTGCAGCTATTGAACAATTAGCGGTTAAGGCATGGCCTGATGCAGATCATGCATCAACAAGTTTGCCAGACGAAAAAAAAGGAGAACAGGTTATTTTACTAACGACTCAAAAAGGGGCAGACTCCAAGCAGCTTCAAGTATCATCAAAAGGTGTTCAATCTATCGCCTTACCAAAAAAGGTATTTGTAGTAGATTTCATTCCTATGATGGCCACAGGGAAAATCAATTATCCTGAGGTCACTAAATTAGCAGAAGGTTTAATTTAATCATGAGGTTATAGGAATGAATAAACAAATCTATCCATTATTAATAGCTCAGTTTTTATCTGCTTTTGCTGATAATGCTATCTTATTTACTGTTATTGCTCTAGTCATGCAATCAGCTCAATTAGCCAGCTGGTATGTCCCTGCTTTACAAAGTGTATTTTTGATTGCTTTTGTTATTTTAGCGCCATGGGTAGGTGCATTTGCAGATAACCATGCCAAAGCTAATGTATTAATTATTGCCAATTTAATTAAAGCATGTGGAGCAGGGTTATTATTATTAAATATAGAGCCATTGATCGCGTATTGCGTAGTCGGGGCAGGGGCTGCTATCTATAGCCCCGCAAAATATGGAATATTACCTGAATTGGCAGACCAAGACTCATTAGTTAAAACTAATAGCTGGATAGAGGGCTCTACGATTTTAGCTATTATACTCGGCATGATGATGGGTGCAAAAGTTGCTGACTATTCAATTCAGTGGGCATTGATAGGGGTTATTGTTGTATTTTTTATTTCTGCAGCAGTCACTTTATTCTTACCAAAGAAAATTGAAAAACAAGCCGAAAGTACGTCTAAAGTTATTCAATTTTATCAACAAATTCGTCTTTTTTTCATCACTCCTCGCTCACGTTTTGCTATTTTGGGTGCTTCTTTATTTTGGGCAACAGCAGCAACCGTTCGAGTCATTATTATCGCTTGGGCTCCCTTAATATTGATGACTCAAAATGCTAGTGATATTGCAGAACTTACTTTGTTCCTCGCTATCGGAATTATTATAGGCTCTGCGATAGTGCCCCATTTAATTCCACTACATTTATTAGGTAGAGCAAGAATTCCAGCTTATTTAATGGCTATTTTCATCATCATATTGAGTTTTACTGAGTCAGTCTGGCCAGCCCGTGTAGCTCTTTTTGCTATAGGTACCGCAGGTGGTATGTTTATTGTTCCAATTAATGCGGCTTTACAAGAGCTTGGACAACAAAGTATTGGTAGTGGTAGTGCCGTTGCCTTGCAGGGATTTTTTCAAAATATTGCAATGCTAATAGCGGTAGGTTCTTATACTTATGCAGCGTCTCTTAATGCTTCTCCTGTCAGTGCAATGTTAGCCTTGGGAGTTATGGTAATTATTGCAACATTATTTGTTTCGCTACACTTACCTGATAATGACTAGGTTTATTGAGGCAGTATAAGAAGGTTAAACCTTCTCTATTTACTCTGCCTCTTTATTTTTCAAATCCAAGGCAGCTTGGTATAGTACTTTTTTTCTAGCCTTGGTAATTTCTACAGCCATTCCGACAGCTGATTTAATTGAACATTGTTTTAATAATATTAACAGAACTCTTTCTTGCTCTTCAGTAATCGTATCAGCTTTTTTCTCAACAACAGCACCATCAACCAGCACAACAAATTCCCCTTTCTGCATATTAGGCTCTATTTTTACTTGTTCTAAAACCGCTCCTAAAGAATCATTAACCACTGTTTCATAAATCTTAGTTAATTCTCTAGCAACAACAATTTTTCTATCTGCAGGTAAAACCTCAGCCAAGTCTTCAAGAGAAGCCACAATTCTATGACTAGATTCATAAAATACCCATGTTAAAGTCTCATTTTTTTTTGTTGTGAAAAAAGACTTCCTCGCAGAGGATGTTCTTGGCAAAAAACCTTCAAATACAAATTTAGTCACCGATAAGCCAGATACTGATAAAGCTGCAATTAATGCACAAGCACCTGGAATAGGTGAAACTTCAACACCTTCTTGTTTTGCCAATTTAACTAATGGCATTCCAGGGTCACTTAGCAACGGTGTTCCTGCATCTGAAACCAAAGCAACGGACAATCCTTGTTTAATTTTATCAATCAAGCCTGGAGCCACTTTTTCTTCATTATGTTGATGCAAGGAAATCAGTTGATTATTAATAGCATAATGCTGTAATAACATTTTTACGTGCCGAGTATCTTCAGCAGCAATCAAGTCGACATTTTTTAAAGTTTCTATGGCTCGATAGCTAAAATCTGCTAAATTGCCTATTGGAGTCGCAACAACGTATAATTTACCGCACATATACTCTTTTCCTTATGCTAAAAATATCAGCCCACTTATGAAGCATCATTATTTACTATATCTTAGTTTTTGCCTAATACTCTTGACTGGCTGCTCTACAAAAACTGTTCAAGGACAATCTAACAACGCCCATAAAGCGACTCAAGCTGGTTCATTTATGCGCAGTGGTCAGCATAAAAAAGCCGCTCATTTATTCCAAACACTTGCCTTGTCAGAACCAAAGCAACAAGAGCAATACAACTTTTTAGCTGCCGAGGCTTTAATTCAATCCGGTGACAATCAGACGGCACAAAAGCTTTTATCGAGAATTAAGCCTGCATCACTATCAAGTAAGCAGCGCAATAAATTACATTTATTTTCTGCACAAATATATTTAAGCCGTGGAGATGCACATCAGGCTCTAAGTGACCTAAAACTCACTCAGGCTTATAATTTACAAAATAAAGATAAAATAACTTATTATCAGTCCTTAGCTTTCGCCTATTCTTTAACAGGAAAACAACTTTCAAGCGCCCAAGCACGCACTCAATTATCACCCCTTCTTTCTAATGATGAAGAACGCCAAAATAACAACACTGTTATTTTTAGCACATTGAATGCACTTCCTCTTTCAACACTCACTTCAAATGAGTCTACATCATCAGGCACTTTTAGAGGCTGGATAGCACTAGCTAGAATATTTAAAGCCGATCAATCGCATCAAAATAATTCTAATATACAAGCAAATTTAATCGAGTGGAAACAACTATATTCTGATCACCCAGCTAATTCAGGTTTTTTAGATTCTTATCTAAAAGAATCACCAGTAGTTATCAAACAACCTTCCTCTATTGCTTTCTTGCTTCCAGAATCAGGTCGTTTTGCTCTAGCAGCTCGGGTAATAAAAGAAGGCTTTATGGCTGCCTACAACCTAAACCAGTCCGGTTTTCAACCCGCACTTCTATTTTATGATAGTTCAATAAACAACACCGCTGATTTATACCACCAAGCAATTTCAGATGGTGCTGAGTTAATTATTGGCCCTCTTAGCAAAGACAATATAAAAACGCTTGCAGCTGATTCTGAATTAACCATACCTGTTCTTGCACTTAATCATGTTCCTCATTTATTTAAAAACAATCTTTTTCAGTTTGGCCTAAGCCCTATTGATGAAACTAAACAAATCGCTACGAGAGCCTTTATTAAAGGCAATAAAAACGTACTATTAATTACGCCTGAAACTACTCAAGGAAATCGTGCAGCAGACTCTTTAACTGAATATTGGCAAGAAATAGGAGGCACAGTCATTGAATCTCAATATTACAATGCAAAAGATAATGATTTTTCAGTCTCAATTAAAGAATTGCTCAATCTAAACGAAAGTAAAGACCGCTATAAACGACTTAAACATTTTTTAGCAACAGATATTGAGCATAAACCTAGGGTACGTCAGGATGCTGATGCAATTTTTTTATCTGCTTTCCCCAAAAAAGCTAGATCTATATATCCTCAATTACAATTTTATGGAGCAACAAAAATACCTGTTTATGCAGTTAATCAATTATATTCTGGTATCCACAACCCCATGTTAGACAGAGATTTAAATAAAGTAATTTTTTGCGATATTCCTTGGTTATCGCCTCAAACCTATACAGGCAACTTAAGCCAACAATCACTCCAGGAAATATGGAAAAATTTCCCTATTAAATACTTAAGGCTAATGGCATTAGGCATTGATTCCTTAAGTTTAATAGGCCGTCTTAATCAAATAAGTATAACCCCATACGAAGGTGCTACAGGAAAATTATCACTCAATCACGAGAATAGAATTACCCGTCAACTAGTCTGTGCAAAATTTGAAAAAGGAGGTATTCAATTATTGTCACCTGCTTATGAACAAAATATTACGCCTGAAGAACCAGAAAGTTTTAATTTTCAGCAGTTTCTCGACTAATGTTTAGTAATCCTAGACCATCACATTTACTAAGTGGAGATAGGTCTGAACAAGCAGCTTATCACTATTTAATTCAACAAGGTTTACTGCTAATTGAAAAAAATTACCGTTGTAAACATGGAGAATTAGATTTAATTATGCGTGATGGAAAAACCTTAGTTGTCGTTGAAGTTCGGTTTCGAAATTCTAATAAATATGGAAGTGCTGAGGAAAGCATTACTCAAGCAAAACAATCACGTATAATAGCGACCACACAGCACTATTTACAGTTATCCAAAATTAATAGTGCAATCCGTTTTGATGTAATCGCGATATCCAAAGACGATAATATAAACTGGATAAAAAATGCATTTTAAACCTTCTTTTTCCTGAATCAATGAGCTTACAAGATAGAGTTATTAACCATTTTTCTGATAGTATTCAAATCAAACAAGTTGCAATGACTAGCTTGTCCGAACTAATTACCTATGCTTCACAAAAAATAGTTGAATCTTTAGTAAATGACAAAAAAATTC
The DNA here is from genome assembly GCA_023145835.1 of Methylococcales bacterium. Lineage (GTDB taxonomy): Bacteria > Pseudomonadota > Gammaproteobacteria > Methylococcales > Methylomonadaceae > QPIN01. The sequence continues at coordinate 9,245 of JAGLDH010000034.1, read as the reverse complement.
TCGCTTGTGGTAACGGTGGCTCAGCAGGTGACGCCCAACATTTTTCATCAGAAATGCTTAATCGTTTTGAGCGTGAACGTCCTGCCTTACCTGCTATCGCACTCACTACAGACACGATGACAATAACATCTGTAGCTAACGATTATAATTTTGACGAAGTGTTTTCAAAACAATTGCGTGCTTTAGGCCAACCAGGGGATATTCTACTTGTCTACACAACCAGCGGGAATTCAAGTAACATTATCAACGCTGTCAAAACGGCACATGATAAAGAATTGACTATTATTGCTTTAACAGGAAAAGATGGGGGGACTTTGGCTTCCATTTTGAACGAATCAGATATTGAAATCAGAGTCCCTTCTGAATCGACTGCTCGAATCCAGGAAGTCCATTTACTCATCACACACTGTCTTTGTGACTTAATTGATTCGCAACTATTTGGTAGTTAACACAACACAAGCAATGAGAATACTATTAGCATTTATCGTCGTTCAGATTTTACTATCTGGATGCTCCACTCTAGCAACTGGTGGAGCAGAAGTAACAGGTTTATCTCTATGGCACGACAGACGAACGAGTAAAGCTTTAGCAGAAGATGAACGTATAGAAGTAACTTCATCAATAGAGCTAAATTCACATAATGATACTCGTGAAAGATGTCATTATAATATAACAGCCTATAATGGCATTGCTCTTATCACCGGAGAAGCTCCAACTGAAAAATTACAAAAAAAAATCATTTCAATTGTTAGGGTTATTCCCGGTGTAAAACTAGTGCAGAATGAATTACAAATTGCTAACCCCTCCTCTTTTTCCACTCGTTCTCATGATTCATTAATAACGACAAAAGTTAAAACAGCTTTAACAAAAGTTAAGAGCATACCTGGCTTTGATGCCACACGAATCAAAGTAATTACCGAGTCTGGTACCGTTTTTCTTATGGGACTTGTTCATGACAAAGAAGGACATATAACTGCCGAGATAGCTCGAAGAGAAAAAGGTGTTAAAAAAGTTGTAAAAATATTTGAATATATCAAACAATAAATAAATCACTGCTATACTTTTGCGGTAGTTGTTTCGAAATTATATTCCGCATTATTAATGAAAAAAGAAAGACGTAGCGATTTGCGGGTATCCCCCTCTACTTTAAAAACTGATATTCGCTCATCACTTTTAATAAATAAAAATATATCTATTCAAGCCGAAATCATTGATATAAGTCGATCAGGAATTAGAATTAAACTCAAAGAGCCATTACAAAACCTTCCAGCAAGTGCTATAAAAATTACCATGTATCTTCCCGATTCTAAAACTCCATTTTCAGTCTTATGTGTTATTAAAAACCAACACTCTATGACTGAATATGGCTTACATTATATTCAAGATCAGAAAATTCAAGGATCTATTGATGATTTACTCTTTGAATGTGTAAGACTTGAGAAATCAATGTTTTTAATCAAATCTTCATGCTTTACTTCTTTATCCCAAATGGCAAAAATCAGCTCATAAATTCAAAGCAATATTAATACACTGTTCATATTCATCATATACATTAAAGCTAACAATACACCTTAACATTATGTTTTAACCATAGCGCTTGGCTAAACATATCTTTTTAAGGGATAATATAAGGTTAGCTCTCTCCCAACCATCATTAAAATAATGAAACAAAAATTGGTAACTCTGCTTCAACAATCTGTTGAAGCATTAAAGTCAGAAGGGATTCTAGAACAAGAACTAAGCCCAAAAATCAATATCGATCATACAAAAGATACTCGTCATGGAGATTTCTCTACTAACTTGGCAATGATACTAGCTAAGTCAGCTAAGACTAACCCCAGACAATTAGCAGAAAAAATAATATCCTCATTACCTGAAGATTCAACGGTATCTAAAGTTGAAATAGCCGGACCTGGTTTTATTAATTTCTTCATTAATGCCGATGCTCAATTTCAAATTATTGGCCAAATCCATAATGCGGGTAATAAATTTGGACTAAGTGATATTGGTGCAGGAAAAAAAGTTCAGGTTGAGTTTGTTTCGGCGAATCCTACTGGTCCTTTACATGTTGGCCATGGACGAGGTGCAGCATATGGGTCAGCGGTTGCTGATTTACTACAAGCCATTGGATATAATGTATCTAAAGAATATTATGTCAATGATGCTGGGCGCCAAATGGACATTTTGGCAACCAGTATTTGGCTACGTTATCTAGAAGAGTGTGGAGAGCTTATCACTTTTCCAAGTAATGGCTACCGTGGTGAATATATCCGTGAGATTGCTTTTTCTATCCATAAAAAAGCTGGTAATGAATACCGCCATCCATCAGAATTAGTGATTGAGCATATTCCTGATGATGAGCCTCAAGGTGGTGATAAAGAGATTCATATTGATGCATTGATTGATAGAGCGAAGACTTTACTTGGCTCATCACTTTATCATGATATTTTCCAAGCAGGTTTATCTGTTATTCTTGGTGATATTAAACAAGACTTAGAAGAATTTGGCGTCACTTTCCAAGAATGGTTTTCTGAACGCACTCTTATGGAAGATGGCTCAGTTAAAGAAGCTCTAAAACGTTTGGATAAAGAAGGTTATCTATATCAAAAAGAAGGTGCCACGTGGTTTTCATCTAGTAAATTAGGTGATGAAAAAGATCGTGTTGTTGTTAGAGACAATGGTCAATCAACCTATTTTGCCTCCGACATTGCTTATCATATGAATAAACTTGATCGTGGCTTTGATCAAATTATAAATATTTGGGGCGCAGACCACCATGGATACATTCCTAGGGTAAAAGCTGCTATGCAAGCTTTAGGTGCAGATGATTCAAAGCTTAACGTTTTACTCGTTCAATTTGCAGTACTTTATCGAGGCAAAGAAAAAGTACCTATGTCGACACGTTCAGGTGAATTTGTTACCTTACGCCAGCTACGCAGCGAAGTAGGTAAGGATGCTGCTCGCTTTTTTTATGTTATGCGTAAATCAGAGCAACACATGGACTTTGATTTAAAACTAGCCACATCAAAAACGAATGAAAATCCTGTATTTTATGTGCAATATGCTCATGCTCGTGTATGCAGTGTTTTACGCCAATTAGATGAAAAAGGCTGGAAAAGAGACTTACTTTTAGGTATGGAAAACCTAAATTTGTTAACGGAGGATCATGAAACCGCTCTTATCACAACATTATCAAAATATCCAGGAGCCTTGGAACGAGCTGCATTACAGTATGAGCCACATCAATTAATTCACTATCTCCGTGAATTAGCAAATAATTTTCATACTTATTACAATGCGCACCAATTCCTGACAGATGATGCTACACTTAGAAATGCACGTTTAAACCTTATTTGCGCTGCAAAACAAATACTCGCAAATGGTTTAACTCTCTTAAATATCAACACGCCTGAGTCTATGTAATGGCCCGAGATTATAAACACAGAGATTATAAACATAGAGCCAATAATCACCATAAAACAAAGTCCCAACAGAGTACCGTCCCTTGGTGGAAATGGGTATTGGCCATTCTATTATTTGGCTTGTTTGCTATATTTCTAACATTTCTAAGTAGCTCATCCTCTGAAATAAAACAAACACAGAAAAACAAAGAATTTTCCATTTCTCAAAAAGAAAAACAAGAAAAAAAATTACAGGAAGAACAGAACGAACCAATATTTGATTTTTATACCATCCTTCCTGAAACAGAAATTATTATTTCTGATCATGAAATTGATACTCGCAGCCGAGAAGAGAAATTTAGTAAAGGTAAAACAATAAAATATCTTATTCAAGCCGGCTCTTTTAGAGGATTTGCAGAAGCTGACAAATTAAGAGCTCGCTTGGCATTCATGGGAATTGAATCAGAAATTGAAAAAGCGATAATCGGTAACATAATTTGGAATAGAGTTGTAATGGGTCCCTATACCAGCTCATCTGACGTATCAGCTATTCGAAAAAAACTAAGAAAAAAAAATATTGACTCTAGAGTAACAGAAATAAAAGGCTAAAAACTCTCTAGCCCTTATTATTCATCGTCCTCATTTTCTTCAGCAGTTAAATTAGAAATTTCTTTTAACCGTGAAACGACTGTAAAGTTAATTGTTTCTTCTGGATAATCGCCTTCTTTATCCATGTTTCCAGCCACTTTTCCCATTAACAACTCTATTGTTTCATCTACATTTGAAACGGCATAAACACTAAATATTCCATCATCAACAGCATCAATCACTTCTTGTTTCAGCATTAAGTTTTTCTTGTTTGAAGCTGGAATAATCACACCATGCTGGCCATTTAATCCTCTTGCCTTACATAGTTTAAAAAAACCTTCAATTTTTTCATTTACACCACCAATCGCTTGAACCTCACCGTATTGATTGATTGATCCTGTTATCGCAAAGCCTTGTTTAATTGGTATGTTAGTCAGTGCAGAAATAAGACAACATAACTCAGCTAATGATGCACTATCACCATCGATATAGCCATAAGATTGCTCCATTGCAATACTGGCTGATATAGCCAAGGGGAATTTTTGAGCATAACAATGCCCCAAATATCCCGTTAAAATCATCACTCCTTTTGAATGAATAGCCTGCCCTAATTCAGCTTCTCTTTCTATATCGACAATGCCACGAGACCCTGGGTATACCGTTGTGGTTATCCGAGCAGGTGCCCCAAAACTACTCCCACCGATTTCCATAACGGTAAGTCCGTTTACTTTTCCTATTGCCTCTCCCTCTGTATCAATCAGGATTGTTCCTGCGATCATTTCTTCTAGAATCTCTTCAGCAATCCGTCCACTACGGGATTCTTTAGCAGAAAGAGCCAATTCAATTTTAGGTTTATCAATCTCTGTCGCCCCATCTATTGAACACAATAAATTTGCTTCACCAATAATTTCTAAAGAATCATTAATTCTAGCTGATAAACGATTTTGATTTTCTGAAAGTCGACAACTATGTTCTATCAATCGAGCTATTGCACATTTAGCTAAAGGTAAAGCACCTGAATCCAAGGCCTGCTGAACCATCAACATAACAAACCGTTCAATTGAGTCATCTGTTAACTTAATATAATCATCAAAATCAGCTAGAACACGAAACATTTCATTAAATTCGCTATCCATGTCCTCCAGCAAATAGTAAATATCTCGTGGCCCAACCAATATGACTTTAACATTCAAAGGAATCACTTCTGGCTTCAACGTAATGGTATTAACGCCAAACTCAGAATAAGGTGTTTCTATTTCTATTTTCCCCATAGTTAAAGCACGTTTCAAGCCTTCCCAAACAAAAGGGTAGGTCAATATTTTTTCTGCATCTAAAATTAAATATCCGCCATTAGCTCTATGTAATGAGCCAGAACATATTCGGCGATAAGTCGTAATCAAAGCACCTTGATCACTCATATATTCAATACGTCCAAATAAATTTTGATATGTTGGATGAGATTCATATATGACAGGCGCACCGGACTCTCCCTTTCCATCAACTAGAACATTAGGCAAATATTGTTCCGTTAATATGAGTCGCTTGGTCGCATAATCTTTTATTTCTTGTGTACGTGATGGAATTAAAAAATCAGTAATGGTTTCCACTACATCCTTTTTTAATTCAATCAGGTAGGTCAAAACATCATCTAAATTTTGATATTTATCATTTAACTCATTAAATAATGGATCAATAGCTGAACCGATAATTTCAGCATCCAGTTGTTTAGTGTCGTCAACTAGAGTTCTTCTCCATTGAGGAAGATCAAGTAAAACATTACCTAAATAAGCTTCCAGCTCTTCCGTATGCTTATGGAATGCCTCTCTATCTGATTGAGATAACAAAGTAAACTGATCCTCATCCAACGCTTTATTATCTCTAATGGGTAAAAAAGTAATGGTATCGCTTTCTCTATATAAAGCAACACCCATTGACTCAGCTTTTTTATCGACTAAATCAATAGCAGCATTATATTGCTGATTAAAATGACGATCTAACGTTGTTTTCTTTTGTTGATAAGCCGGGCTTTCAAAAGCAACGGGGAAAGTTGCCAACAAGTGATCAATTAGCTGTTCTATATCTTTTGTGAACAATTGAGCTTGCCCAGCAGGCAGTTGAATTGAAATGGGTTCTCGTGCATTGTCAAAATTATCAACATAAGCATAAGATGGCGGTGGATCTTGTTTTTCAGCCACTTGTAATAAATGGCTAGTAATCATAGACAATCGCCCCGTTCCAGGTTCTCCCATAACAAAAATGTTATACCCTGGAGCCTTCATAGCCACTCCAAACTCTAAAGCAGATTGTGCTCGTGCCTGGCCTAATAGATTATTCTGATGTCTTGATATTTTAGGAATAGTTATGCTATCTAAATCTATATTTAGCTTTAAAGATTCTAATGAGATTTTTAAATGTTCTATCATGAATTAAGAAAAAATTATTATTACTGTACACTTTCGTTTAGCGAAAAAACCAATAAAAACATGACTTAACATTTATCGCGTAAGTATTACTTATTCTTTCTATTTTATAACTATTTATTCAATTTCACCATGCTACTTCTTTTTTAATACACGATAATTTAGATAAAATTTTATGTGACGAGATATTGTATTGATTATCAAGAATAATTGACGCTGATTGCCATTAGAGTTTTCTATTTTTAATTTTTAATTTAATTCGCTTAGCTCCGATTAAAGCCAAAACAATTAATGAACCTGGTGTAACAATTGCCGCAGCAAGAGATGCTGAAAGTTTTAATTTTTTCTTTCGACGACTAACAACATTTAAAGACTTTTTTTCAATAGGGTATCTAAGAGCACCACAAGACTGGCATAAAGGAGATGCTTTGTCTTCTTCAGCACCGCAAAAAGTACAGTTAGGCATATACTCCACCAAAATAGAATTTGATATTTTTATAGTAGCAGAAAATCATAAAGGACTCATTTTAAAAGTGCGTAGAAATACTTCGTACTAGATTAATTTATTCTAAAAACGTCTTTTTTTTAAGCCCATTGAAACAAACCGATCAAAAAACTCGTGAATAAAAAGAGCTGAGAGAATCAATACTGTTCCCACCAATATTTTTGATGTAATGGGTTCATTATTTATGGTGTGGCCTAGATAAAGAGCCATAATAGGAGAAATAAGCGGAATCATTCCAACACTTGTAGCTGATAAATGAATAAGTAGGTAATAATAAAGTACAAAACCTATCGTCGTAGCAACTAACCCTAAATAAAGAATAGACGCTAAATTGATAATTGAAAGATGTTGTGGCCATTGAGCATTATCAAATGCTACCCAAGTAAAAAAATATGCGGGTAATGCAAAAAACAAACCCCCAGTTACCTGAGTAACCGCAGGAAGTTTTGCATGTATTCGTTTCACCCAAACCGCACTACCTGTTTGTAGAAATACGGCGACTAAAACCGCTATAATTCCGTATACTGCGTCCATATTTAATTCTAATGCAGAGCTAAACATAATGGTTAAACCAGTAACACCTATTAAGTAAGAGCATATTTTTCCAAAAGTAAGACTCCTTTCTTTTAGCCAAATAGCAGCAAATAATGCAGTTATAAAAGGAGACAAACCAAAAATAACGGAAACCCATCCAGAGGGAATAAATTGGGCGCCCCAATAAACAGACATCATCGCAACATATATTTGTATCGCGACAGCAAAGTAGGTTCGTTTTGCCTTACTATGTGATGGCAACTGTTTGCGCCGAACAATTAACAAAAACAACATGAATACTGTTCCCAATGTCATGCGTGAAGCCGCAGCAAAAATAAACCCAGCACCTTCTCCACTCCATTTTATTGCCAATGGAGTGGTCGCCCATAAGAGAATGATACTGATATAGGCAATAATAATGCGCATAATTAACCTGAGTTGGAAATAAGAATTTATAACAATGGCAACAAATATTCTCTTCGAATGTTTAGAACCGGTTTTTTCTTAATAAGAATAAGCCACTAAAAAAGCAAGATCCTTGCTCTGGCCACACATTGATTGCTTAAAAGCGGTTAAAGGAACTAGAACATCAGGTAAAAACTCAATAAAGCCATAATCGTTAAGGGCTTTGGCAATTTTTTTAGTAGGTACGCAGAATCGTTTAAGGGAGACAGCTGGGTTGGCTATAATAAACAATCAAAGTGATTCTTTCGCTCGAACAAAAACAATACATTTTCTCCTTTTCTTTTCACTACTCTCTAATTGATCTGCTTCCCACTAAGGAATGATAGTTTCACAAAAATCATCTTCATCGTAAAATAAGGGTAAAACACATTCGTTAACAGTCTTTGAAAAATATATGTTTGGTGTTTATAATTTTCATATTTTTTTATAATACAGCCAACTTTTCTTATCCTAAACTCAGGTTAATTAGTATTAAATACTTTTCAACATAAACTATTGATAAGTCTTTCTATTATGCTTAAGCCATCCAGCAACATGATGCCCCCTAGGGTCATCATGAGTCCAGTGCACAACGCCACCTCTTGGGTTCCATTCATACTCCCCAAAAAATTCTACACTATCACCTTTTTTTAAACCATCAATTCTGGGAGCCAAATCAATATTGTGAGCAACTAACACTGTTTGCCCTGTTTTGTTTTTTAAAATAAATTTCTGATGCCTAGATCCTTTAACGTCATCAGGTAGATTTTTTATAACAACGCCTCTATCTTGAATCTGAAAATCGCTACGTTTATTTTTAAATGCAGTTTGTAAATCACTGTGACTACCATATTCCTTACTACTTTTAACGAGAGTATCACTATTAGAGTTATTGCTTTTTTGTTCTTGAATCGCTTCGTAGATTGAAATAGAAGCAAGAATAATGATTAACAGAATTTTTTTCATATTTATGAATAAAGTAAAGTTGAATAGCAGACAATAGAGTGCTGATGATTATGACTAATGTACTCATCAAATTCAACAGCTAAGAATAATAAACTATCTATTCTGCACAGCTAAGCTTTCGGTTTTATTTAGTTTTTTTTTGTAGTAAAGAGGTGATTTAGACAACAAGAAGAGCAACAAACAGTTGCCAAAATACTGAAATAGATGAGTTACAAAGTTTCGCAATTTATATAGATATCCTATACTTCTATTACAAATTTAGTCTACAAAATAATATATGAACTTAATCAATCAGTCCTGAAAACTATTTAGAGTCTACTCAGAAACTCCAGCCTATTGATATTATTAAAGTATATGGTATTTTTTGGTATAATAATGCACGAAAAC
>JAGLDH010000033.1 GCA_023145835.1 Methylococcales bacterium | reverse complement strand
CTGGAGTTTCTGAGTAGACTCTAAATAACAAATAATCTATTGTTGTTTTAATAAGTAACACATAAAAAAAATAGCTAACTAAAAATGTTAAATATTAAATTACTGTGTTATTAAAGGCATATATATGTCATTTAACTTATTTTTTACTAAGTTTTTCTACGGCTTCAATTGTCTGGAAAAATACCATACCTGGATTTAAATGCTCAAGAAGACGGGTTTGTTTAAGTTTATCCATCACTGGACCTTTCACTTCAGCCAAATGTAATAAGTTGTTTTTATTTTTTAATGCCGTTATTAAATTCTCTAATGCTTCAAAAGCAGTCGTATCAATATAACTGACAGATGAAAAAATTAGAACAACATGATTTAATTCTGAATTATTATTTGATTCTTCCTCAATGAAGTGAATAATATAGCTTACATTGGCGAAACTAATGTTCTCATCAACTCTAATTAACAATAAATTTTTCCACGTTTCTACTTGGTGTCGCTTAATATTTCTAAAATGATCGGTATTTTGTATTTGGCCGACTATTGCAATATGAGGGCGGCTTGTTCTGCGTAAATAACTTAAAATTGTAATAATAACGCCTAGAGCAATACCTTCTTCAATACCTAGAGCCAATACACCGAGTAGAGTCACTACTTCGGCAATTCCATCACTTTTATCATATTTCCAAGTTGTAATGATTTCGCGCAATTTTACTAGTGGTAAAATTGCAATAAAAATAACAGCGGCCAAGGCAGCTTTAGGAATAAAAGTAAATTGCTCAGTAAAGAAAATCACCGCTATGCTAAGAATTACTACTGCAATGATCATAGCCATTTGCGTACGAGCGCCAGCAGAAAAATTAACCATTGTGCGGCTAAAACCACCTGCTACAGACATTCCACCAGAAAATGCAGTCGCTAAATTTGCAGTACCTAAGGCTATTAATTCTTGATTAGGGTTGATTTTTTGGTTTCTTAAATTAGCTGTAACTTTAGCAATTGCAACACTTTCAACATAGGCAATAATGGCTATAAAAGTAGCGCTAGGTAATAAAGCTTTCCATTGAATCATGTTATTAACAAATGAAAAACTGATTTCAGGCAAACCTGATTGTATTTCTCCTACGATGGTAACGTGTTGGTCTTCTGATAATTGATAGAATCTGACAAGAAGGGTTGTTACGACAACCGTTAATAATGGAGCACATTTGCTGATACCCGTAATAATGTTTTTTTTGACACTAAATTGGTTGAGTAACTTTGATAATGGTGTACCAAAAAAAAGTAATATTGTAAGGCTAAGGAGAGCTAACCCAACTGTATAGTGATTGATATGTTGAAAATAATTGGAATAGCAAGCTAAGTCTATACCGCATTGATTCTTTGATAAGCCAAGCAAATGAGGTATCTGCGTTAAAATTATTAATATTGCTGCACCACTGGTAAAACCTGTTAGAACTGGGTGGCTGATAAAATTAACAAGCCCTCCCATTCTCAGTGCTGCCATTAATAACAAAATCAAGCCTCCTTCTGCGGCTAAAATCACTGCATTTTCAACAGAATTCCCTAATACAGTGACTTCTGGTGCTGATAATGCGCTGGCTATCATAATAGCAGCGATAGAAACAGGACCGACTGATAAGGTTTTACTTGTCCCTAATAAAGCATAAATAAGGGGAGGTAAAATACTGGCATATAAACCAACTTGTGCTGGAAGCCCGGCTAACATTGCATAAGCAATGCCTTGAGGAACGAGTAAAATGGCAGTAATAATGCCTGCAAAAACATCACCGTTTAGGTCTTCTTTAGTATAATTTTTTAACCAAATAGAGATAGGAAAGTATTTATTTAGCCAGTTGCTGGTTTGCTGTAAAGCCATGAAAAATTATCAGTAATGTAATTGTAAGAGCAACGCTCATATTTTGAATAAGGTAACTCGATAAATAAACAACGTATAATAAACTACAATTATATTTGTTATTTATAAGCGAATTATGTGGAAGGTAATTTAATAGTAGGATACCAAAATCTTTGTATAAATTTTAGCAGTTTTTTGTAGATTGGTTTTTGACTAACGTCCCTTTTTTATGAAAAAAGGACGTTATAGAAGAACTAACTAATCGTCTTTTGTTAATTTTTTTGCGTAAGAAGCTTTATGAGGAATATCAAAGCGAATTCCTTTTATCATAATTTGCCAATATAACCATGGAAACCCCAATGTTTTTCCAAACCACCAGAAACGGCTGTTTGTTCTAGGATCTAGAAATGGGAAAGATGGAGTAACCTTCCCACCATAAGAAAACTCAGCAACCATGACTGTATTCAATGAGGTTGTTAATGGACACGAGCCATAACCATCATATCCTTCTACTAATGCTTTATCATCTAGTAATTTCAGGATATTATCGACGACAACGGGCACTTGTTTTCTAACTGCAGCAGCTGTTTTAGCATTTGGAGTTGAAGTTACATCACCTAAGCCAAAAATATTACTGAATTTTGTGTGCTGTAAAGTACCTTGATGAACATCTACCCAGCCAGCGTCATTAACCAAAGGACTTGATTTAATAAAGTCAGGAGCACTTTGTGGTGGAGTAACATGAATCATGTCAAATTCTTTAGTAATTTTAGATTTTTTCCCGTCTGCATCAGTGACTTCAAAAACTGCTGTTTTAGCCTCCCCATTAATAGAGATTAGATTATGACCAAAATTTGTAGTAATACCATATTTGGTAACCACCTTTTCTAAAGCTTTAGCAAAGAAAGGGATTCCAAACATGCCGGGACCCGCATTTAAAAACTCTACATTAATTTTGTCAGCAATACCTTTTTTACGGAAACGATCAGCTGCTAAATACATGATTTTTTGAGGAGCACCTGCACATTTTATAGGCATCGGGGGTTGAGTAAATAAAGCATTCCCTGATTCTGTTTTTTGTATGCTTTCCCATGTGTATTCCACTGTATCAGCGGAATAGTTACTGCAAACACCATTCTTTCCCAGTGATTCAACTAAACCATCTATTTTATTAAAATCTACTTGTAAACCAGGACAAACAACTAAAATATCATAACTAATCACATCACCAGACTTTAAGGTAACTTTATTATCATCTGGTTGAAAACTTTCAGCAAAATCTTTAATCCAAACCACACTTGGATGAATAAGATCTGCTTGATTTTTAGTTGTTTTTTTGAGGGTATAGCGCCCGCCACCAATAATGGTGAACCCCGGTTGATAATAATGTTTTTCAGATGGTTCAATTAATGCGATATCAAGCATTGAATTTTTACGACGCATATTATTTGCCGTAGAGACTCCTGCAGCACCGCCGCCTACAATAAGAATAGAATGGTGTTTTTCAGACATGTTTTCCTGCTTTGTTTATAGTGAGAAGATCCCTTTTATTGTAGTTCTTTAAGCCATTGATTTAAAGAGTTTAAAAAATTTATAGTCTCTAAACGTTCTGTTTCCAGGCTGCATATCCGCCTTCCATTGATAAAATGTTGGTGTACCCCATGTTTTGCATAGTGTGTGCAGATAAAGCAGAACGTTTTCCACTGGCACAATAAACTATAATTGTAGATGATTTGTCTGAAAGTTCAGGTATTGTTTGAATTTTAAATTCTATCAGACCTCGGGGTAATGAGATTGCATTTTCAATATAACCTGCATCAAATTCACTTTCTTCTCTTACATCGACAATGTAAACAGTGCTATTAGAGATAAGGTCTTTTGCTTTTTTGGGATGAATTTCAGTTATATTCTGTTTAATCTGATGTAAATGATCATCCATATTAGGTGTTTGACGTCTAGGGTCAGAGCCTTCAACTCGTTGCACTGCCGCTTGATTGGCCTGCTCTTCATCAACACCACAATAACGGTTAGCAGGAACAGCCATATCGATTAACTTTGGTTTTGGTAAGTTTAGGTTTGCCATAATTTCGACAAATTCTGCTTTTGTTTTTCCAGCTAACCGAGGGTTAGCTGTACGTTCTTGAGAAATATTACTAATCCAACGACCACTATAGTCATGCCCTGGATAAACGATGGTGTCATCAGAGAGAGTAAACAACCGTTGAGTAATACTGTCATATTGTGCTTCTGAACTACCCCCCTGAAAATCAGTACGTCCGCAACCACCAACTAATAATGAATCACCTGTAAATACTTTATCTCTCCATAAAAATGAAGTGCTTCCGGGAGTATGACCAGGAGTTGCAATCACTTTTATTATCTCTCCATCGCCAAATTCAAAAGTATCTCCATCTTGTATTTGGACATCAGCACTTTCTGCGCCACAGAGTGAACTAACAGCCGTTTTGGCACCTAATTTTTGTCTTAACATTCCACTAGCAGTCACATGGTCGGCATGTACATGTGTTTCCAAAGAATATTTTAATGTTAGGTTATTTTCTTTTAATAAATTGAGATACACATCTAATTGTGTATCCACTGGATCAATTAATACCGCTTGTTTATTGCTTAAATCTGCAATTAAATAAGTATAGGTACAGCTTTCTTTATCAAATAGTTGTTTAAATAGCATGGGTCTTAACTCCTGGTATTAAAATTAGGCTCTAGGTGAAAAATAAGTGATTGATTAAATGACTTAAATAAAAAAACACTTGGAACCTTATAATATAATAAATTTCTAATATTTGAAAATATTTTATATCACTTTTGTTAAATAATTCTCTTTTTACTTTATTGACCAAATAAGAATTTTCTTTAGTATAAAGAAAATCAGACCAATATTTAAAAAATAAACTGAAAAAAAATAATATTTCAAGGGGCTCTTTTCCAAGCTATATATCCCCCGGCAAGAGAAGAAACGTTTAAAAAACCAAGTTCTTGCATATTGATCCCTGCAAGTGCAGAGCGGTTACCGCTGGCACAATAAATAAGGATCGTTGCATCTTTGTTATCAGTAAATAAGAAAGATTCAACTGATGACTTCACCTTTCCACGAGGAATATGTATAGCATTTTCAATAAATTCAAGATCAAATTCATTTTTTTCACCTACATCCAGAATAATAACATCTTCAGATTAAATCATTTGTTTGGCAGCAGAAATATCTACCTGCTTTACTTGTTGTTTTACTCTGTTTATTTTCCCTTGAATACCACGGCGATTTTTGTTTGACAAAGCATATTCACTTGATTCTGCCATTTGTAAAGCGTCTTGTTCATCAACACCACAGTAAAGCTTCTTTACTATCAAGGTCGGCAATTAAATAGGTATAATTGCAACTTGTTTTATCAAATAATTGTTTAAATATCATTGTCTTTTATTTATTTTAAATTTTTTTTATTATGATTCTTATGATAGGTAGCAGAGGGGTTAAGGTTTACCATGAACCTTGCAATATTCCAACATCCCACCTTCCATATTATAAATTTGTTTAAAGCCATAACCTAAAGCGATTCTTGCTGCTTTAGCTGATCGGCCTCCACTTCTGCATACAAATAAGTGGGGTACTGTTTTGTCTAATCGTCTTAATTGTTGTTCAAAATTATCTTGCAAGCACATGAGTTCAGAGTTTTTTATATGCCCTAAATCTCCTGCATATTCATCAGGTCGACGAACATCAATTATTTTCAAACCTGTAAAATCAGAAGAAACAGAAATATTTTCAATTTTAATACCTGTAATTTCACCTAATGTATCCGTTAGGAGTCGAGTCACATTTTCTAGTTGAGTATTAACATCAAGGTTAATCATTTGAAATCTTTCTTTAGATAATTCAGCTTCTGATAAAGAGGCTTCAGATATTTGATTAATATTGTTTACTTCTACTTCAATACCCGCAAAACTTTCACTTACATCAGTTGATACTTCAGTTAAGAAAGCAACACTTTCTGAAATACCATTGATAATCTTTCCCACCTCAGAACGAGTTTTTTCAACTGCAGAATTGATTTCTATAGTAGCATCGGCACTTTTATTTGAAAGTTCACGCATACTCGTTGCAACTACTGCAAATCCTTTACCATGCTCACCTGCTCTAGCTGCTTCAATAGAAGCATTCAATGCAAGTAAATTGGCCTCAGAAGAAACATCGCGTATTTGAATAGCTTTATCATGGATTGCATCAATTAAATCTTGGATGTTTTTTAGGGTCTCCATTGAGTTACCCCAAGAATCAACAGTTTTTGAAAGCGCATTTATCTTTTGTTTGCTTTTCTTTGTGGCCTCATTGGTTTTATTGCTGGAGCTGCAAAGAGTGGGGAGTGATGAAAATGCACCATCAACAATGCTTTGAGCTTCCTTTAAGTCTGAAGAAATTTTTTCGACGGTATGACCATTCTCCAAAAAGGCTTTATTAAGCTTACTTCCTTTATCCTCCATATCTTGCTTTTTAGCTTGAGCAAAATGATTAGACATCGTTGTCTGTTCTTGTAGAAGCTGTTGGATTTTATATTCAGCTTTATTTTCTTGTTTTAGAAGTAACTCTTTATTTTTGTTATTTTGAGTTCGTTCGCTCAAAAACCAACCTAAAGTAAAGAAAATCATACCTGTTAAAATCGATATTAATAAAGTAATCATATTGTAGATTCATGTCTCACTAAGGTTATGAAGTATTTAGTAAAAAAGGATAACTTTCGAATAAAGTTTAGACTCAATAATTATTTTTTACTAGTTTTCATTATCTAGCTGTGTGTTTGGTTGTAAAGTATGGTGGATGAGATATATTGGCTTTTTATATCTCTAAAATAGGTCAATATCGCTAATTTTTGATTGATCTGGTTTAATAGAGGAGGAAGATGTGGCTGATTCATCACTTGAAATTAATAGAGTTTTATCTTTACCTAAGAGAATAGCTAACTTCTCAACATAGTTAAGTAAATCTTTACTAAAACAAAGGGTTTTTATTTTTTTATGTAATTTAGAGGGCGAGTTGACGGAGAGTGTTGTATCTGGAATAAGCACTTCTATCGGTTAGTTTTCTTCAATTGATAGATTTTAATTATCTCAAATAAAATGTTATCGTTGATATTATAAATATAAGAATTTCCTAAGGTTTTAATAATATTTTTTCTTATATTAGATGTTCAGTTTTTAGTCTTGTACTTTAACTATGATTTCTACATGGGGCTTTTACAAAATATTCTCTGTTAGATGAAATTTAAAAACCTGTAATTGATTTTTTGTACTTATCCTAAACAACCTTGTTAATAATAGGCTTAAAATAATTTGAAATTGCTTGAATGGCGTTATTATCTAATTGAGACACTCTATTATGCTTCTCACATAATGCGCCTCTAAATCCTAGATAATCAGCTTTTAATGGGATAAACTTAGGAATATCTTTTTCTTTAAGTGAACCTGCTAATCCGCAAAGAAGATGTTGTTTTTTAGCAGAAGCAATAAATTTTTCAATTTCATTAATAGACATGATTTGAGACAAGGATCCATTGGCTTTATCCATGGTATCCAGCATGACACCAGAAAACCCAGCATCAGAAATAGTTTTAATGATTGACAAGTCAGGTTGTGTATCAGCAAAAAGTACCGCAATTAACTGATGACCTTGTTGAGTTATTTTGGTTAATTTAGACAAACATCTGAGCCAATTACCATCAGGGAAAAAACCGATTTTAATATAATCAACCCCTGTTGTAGCCATTATGGAGACAGCATTGAAAACTAACTCAGCTTCCATCGGTAAGTCACCAACTGTGGCACTAACTGGTTTTGTTTGATTGACTGCTTGGACAATTGTAGACACTGTTTTGATTGGTAATGCCCCTAAAGCACCTTGTTCTGGGTTTTTTAGGTCAATAATATCAGCCGAGCTTTTTAACACTAGTCGTGCTTCATTTAAACTATTTACACTGGCGAGCATTCCGGTCATGCCTCGTTAAGCTCCTGTCTGTGTTGTTCAATTTCCTGCATTAACCACCCCCAAGCCTCACGCTCTCTTTCCCCAGAAGTTTTATTCAACCCAATTGATAGATATTCAATTTCTCTGTTAATTTTTTCGAGTGGTAGAATTTTTAACCGACTGACCAAAATGGCTGCTTCAAGGACTGAATTTTGTGCTCGATTAAACCCGGTAAAAGGAGCATGATTCACTGTGTGTACTGCTTTACAGTAAAGTTTTGGGCGTGTTTCATCACTTTCAATTCTTACTAATTTTAATTCTCTGTGAGCTAATGCTGAGGAAAGAAAATGTCCTTGGACTTTTTCTGTCTCAGATAAAGGCCAATCACGTCTTCCTGATAAACATCCTGCGAATATGCGTACATCATCCGTATAATTAAGTACGGCAGTTGCAGATTCGAGTATGTTGCTCAGTGTGGTTGATGGACGAAATGGTAGGATAATAAATTCATCGCCCACTAAATGAATGCCCATAGGAGCAATATGTGTCATACCTTGGGCATTTTGTGTGGTAACTATAACTTCTTGTATCATTTTCTCTTTTCTAAAGTGGTGCCTGCTGGCTTAAAACTATGCAAATCTATTGTTGATTTGTTTGCTTTTGTCGCACATCCCCAAGTTAAGGGTTGGTCTTGGTTAAATCGTTTACCTAGTTGCCAGGCTATTTCAGCACGCGCTAATTCCACGCCTAAATAAAAAGCATGACTACCATCATTTTCTACCTGTAATTTTGGAAACAGATCGAAGGGATCAGTTGCTGTATGTAAGCCATCTCGATTATAAATATGGATGCCTTCTTGGCTGGATTGAATACGAAAACTAGGGTCTTTTATTTCATCTGAAAATTCTTTTATTTCATTTAATTCATAAGGGAAAGGGGAGGGATCATGTACTGTCATTAAGCTAGAGTCAATGTGCTTAGGCAGTGTATTGTTTTGTTCAGCAGCATGCATGATTCGTCTAGCATGATCTGCTTCACTAATTGCTCGACAAGCATGTTGACTGACTTCAGTAGCTAAAATATGGTTGATGTTTAATTCTGAACACATGCCGAGTAATAATGTATTCATACCTGAGGTATCAGCATGTGTTAATTCTGTAATATTGCCCACCCCCATCATCATTTCCACATCAGGATGTAGTTGTCTAAAGTTATAATTTCGAACAATGGATTCAGTAAAACCAAAGTGGATAGGGTCTAAAATAGGATCAACAATAAACGGTTTGTTTTTAGCTTGTAATGTTGAAATTGCCTTTTCTAACGATGATAAGTCACCATGTGTTTCAGGAATGATAATTGGTGTGGCATCAACTTCATCTGCAATCCAAATACTTTTATTGGTAAGACTTAACATGAAGTCTGCTCCTGCTTTAGCGCCTCGAATTAAATCATCAGCTTCTACAGAATCAATACTTACAATAAAGCTTTCCTGTTTTAGAGTTTTGATAATGTCTTCTAAATGAAGGAAAGGTGTTTCGGGAAGGCAGCCAATATCAATAACATCCGCTCCGTTATTTTTATAATAATGAGCTCGTTTTAGGACTTCGTCTACAGTTATGTTGGGTGCATCAACTATTTCTGCAAAGATTTTAACTTTATATCTAGATAAGTCATAGTGATGCGCTGCTTTTCCAAAATAAAGAGGTAAATCTTTTAATTCTTCTGGACCTCGTTCTATGGGGAGTCCTAGTTCTGTTGAAAGGGCTTCAATATCACCTCGGCAACGTCCAGGGAGTATAATTTTATCTGCATTAAAGGTTTCTTTTAAGCGACGACTAATCATATCTGTAGTCATTAAAGCAGCGACCTTAAGGCCAAGCTGATGAATAGTATAGGTAAACTCTGGTTGCATTTTTTTCAAGATCTGGTTGAGTTGCTTTTCAGCCAGTTTTCCTGTTAAAAATAGAATGTGTTCCGGAGTGTCATTCATGCTAATGATTTTATGCGTTCTTTTATTGCAAAGATAAGTTCGTCTACACTTTCTACGACTTGGGTATATTCAAAAGTTCTGATTTTATCAGTCGCTTCAAGGTCAATTTTTCGTGGATATACCATGACTTTTCCTCCCGGTGCTGTTGTCTCCATTTCTGGTGCAATATCGCAGGGATATACAATGTTGGGAATACGACATTTTCCAGCTTGAGAGTATAAATTGGTGACCAGTGAATCAGCAATCCCCAAAACACATTTAGCAATCGTATTTGATGTGGTAGGAGCCATAATAAATGTATGGTAATAGCCTTTATAAAAATGACCTACAGGAGGTGATGAAGCGGCTTTGTCACGATAAACAGGGTGCCTTTCTCTTACTTCTTTTAAATCTACGCCATACATTTTAAGAACTTCTTCTCCAGCTTGACTTAAATATAAATCAACATTCTCCAGTGTTAACATGAATTCAAGACATTCTTCTATATAATGGCCAGAACCAGTAATGGCCCAAGCAAATCTAGGTTGGTTTTTATTGTTGGTCATTACACTATTATACCTAATACTTCATACTACAGCGTAAGATGTCTTATGTTAATAACGATAGGATTGTAGATGTTTAATAAAATTACGAAACCTCTCTTCATGGGGATTTTAAATGTAACGCCAGACAGTTTTTCTGATGGTGGGCAATATACAGAAATAGACTCTGCTATAGCGCAGGTGAAAAATATGTTACAAGAGGGGGTTGATATAATTGATATAGGTGGTGAATCTACACGCCCTGGTTCTGAATCAGTCAATATAGAAGAGCAAATTTCACGGGTTGTCCCTGTGATTAAAGCAATTAGAAATGAGGTGTCTACAGCTGCATTAATCAGCATAGATACCACGTTAAGTGAAGTTGCTAAAGCAGCTTTGGATGCTGGGGCTAATATTATCAATGATATTTCTGCAGGACAGAGTGATCATAATATGTTGACTTTAGCAGCTAAAAAAAACGTACCCATTATATTAATGCATATGCAGGGAACTCCAAAGACCATGCAGGATAATCCAGGTTATGATGATGTGGTGTCAGAAGTGATTGAGTCATTGAAAATTAGAGTAGATGCAGCATTAAAAGCTGGGATAAAGAAAGAAAATATTGCTCTGGATCCTGGTATTGGTTTCGGAAAAAAAAGAGATGATAATATTAGGTTGTTGGCACATTTATCTCAATTAATGAGTATTGGTTATCCTGTGTTATTAGGAACAAGCAGAAAGCGATTTATGGGGAGTATTTGTTCAGTATCCAAACCATCAGAACTTGTGACTGCTACGGCTGTGACAACAGCATTAGGTGTCATGGCGGGAGTTTTAATGTTTAGGGTGCATGATGTAAAAGAGAATAAGCAAGCTGCAGATGTAGCTTGGGCAATTAAACAGGCTAATAATCATGCACCCAAAGCTGGTTGAGTTAGAAAAGCAGTTTAATAAATCAACATTAACGCCTCTTTTTTCTCCTTTATTAGAGCAAAAAAAAATTGAGCTATGGATTAAACGAGATGATTTAATTCATCCTGTGATTTCTGGAAATAAATGGAGAAAGCTTAAATACATACTTGATGATGCTTTAACACAAAAAAAACATTCTCTTATTAGTATGGGCGGGACATATTCTAATCATTTACATGCCTTAGCTTTTGCTGCTATGCATTTGAAGTTTAAAACTAAAGGGTTTATTCGAGGAGAAAGACCTGTAGAATTGAACCCTACGTTAGAAGATATTGTTAACTGGGGAATGGAACTACAATTTGTTTCACGGTCTGAATATAAGAAACTACGAAAATTTAAAGAATATAATGAGTTGCCGGGTTTACAAAAAGGAGAGTATTGGCTTCCAGAAGGTGGTTCAACAGAATTAGCTTTAAAAGGGGTAGGGGAGATAGTGGCTGAAATTGGGATCGATACTGATTTTATTTGTGTTCCTTGTGGAACTGCAACAACACTAGCTGGACTCGTTAAATCAGTTGAAAATGATAGCCAAGTGATGGGTTTTTCTGCATTAAAAGGCGGTAGTTTTCTTGTTGATGAGGTTAATACATTATTTAAAAAAAAGTTATTAAATAAAGTAAACTGGACTATTCAGCTGGATTATCATTTCGGTGGTTTTGCAAAGCGAAATAATGAACTATTATTGTTTATAGAACGTTTTGAAAAACAACATAATATCGAGATTGAACCCATTTATACAGGAAAAATGCTTTATGGTTTATTTGATCTTGTACAGCAAGATTATTTTAAACCAGGACAAACAATCGTTGCGATTCATACGGGTGGATTACAAGGGAGTCGAATGATCCTGTAATAATATCTTAGTTGATATGTTAAAACTTGTTAACCCTGTTTAGGCCTGAGGATGAAATAAAACCTGAAACTGGCGTAGGGTTTTTGTTCAGTTTCAAGGCGTAGAAAGAGGCGCATAGCAAGCTATGAAACTATTTTTACAACACAGAAACTGGACAAAAAGACAAGTTGGTTTCGGGTATTCTAAAATCCTCAGTCCTTAATACTAAAAAACAATATATTAAATAATCATAAATGAGTAAGCCAATAATAAAAAAAGTGGACGCAAACGACTTAGAAAATCCAGATTATTATATTAATCGTGAATTAAGTTTGATGGAATTTAACGACAGGGTTTTAGCTCAGGCTAGAAATGAAGCAGTTCCACTGCTAGAGAGGCTAAATTATTTATGTATTTCTAGCTCAAATTTAGATGAATTCTTTGAAGTACGTGTCGCTAGTGTTCTTCAAATGTTAAAAATGGATCCTGGTGCTGTCAGTTCTGATGGTTTAACCCCTCATGAGCAGTTAGATAGAATTTGCAAAAAAGCACATGTACTAGTTGAAGAACAGTATCGTGTATTAAATGAAGTTTTGTTACCACAATTAGACAATGAGAATATTCGTTTTATACGCCGTGATAAATGGACTCCTATACAAAAAAAATGGTTGGAAAAATTCTTTAATGTAGAATTATTACCCATTTTAACGCCTGTTGGATTAGATTCAGCACATCCGTTTCCTCGGATACTAAATAAAAGTTTAAATTTCATTATTTCTTTAACGGGAAAAGATGCTTTTGGACGGAATAGTGGGCGTGCTGTTTTACAGGTTCCACGTGCATTACCCCGGATTATACAATTACCTCAAGAAGAAACAGATAGCGGGCCTTATGAGTTTGTTTTTCTTTCTTCTATTATTCACGCTTTTGTTGATAAATTATTCAATGGGATGACAGTTAAGGGATGTCATCAATTTAGAGTCACCAGGAATAGTGATTTTTTTGTGAATGATGATGCGATAGATGACCTTCTCCATGCTGTTGAAGGTGAACTTTTGATGCGTAACTATGGCGATGAAGTACGCATGGAGATAGATGGAAATTGTCCCGAAGAAACCACATTATTTTTAAAAGAACGTTTTAGAGTACATATTGATCGAGTATTTTATGCTAAAGGGCCTGTTAATTTAAGTCGTTTACAAGCCATAAATAGTTTAATTGATCGACCTGATTTAAAATTTACTCCCTTTAATTCTCATATTCCTCCTCAATTAGGACGGAAAAAAAATGTTTTTGATGCAATAAAAAAACAGGATATTTTGTTACATCATCCGTATGAATCATTCAGGCCTGTTGTTGAATTTCTTCGCCAAGCTGCTGTAGACCAGAATGTTTTGGCCATTAAGCAAACTCTTTATAGAACAGGCGTTGATTCTCCGATTGTGTCTGCATTAGTTAAGGCTGCTCGAGTAGGAAAAGAGGTGACAGTTGTTATTGAGTTACGTGCTCGTTTTGATGAAAAAGAAAATATTGATTTAGCCGCTAAATTACAAGAAGCAGCAGTTCATGTTGTGTATGGTGTAGTTGGGTACAAAACTCATGCCAAAATGTGTTTAGTATTAAGAAAAGAAGGCAAATCATTACGTAACTATGTCCATCTTGGAACAGGTAATTACCATTTAAGAACAGCTCGACTTTATACTGACTATGGCTTGTTTTCATGTAATAAAGAATTTACTGAGGATGTTCGTCGTATTTTTGCGCAATTAACGAGTCTAGGAAAGGTCTCTAAATTAAATAGACTTTTACAATCACCTTTTACCTTACATAAAGGATTAATAGGAAAAATTAATCGTGAAATTGAAAATAAAAAGAATGGACTGCCTGCAAAAATAATCATCAAAGTTAATGCGATTGTTGAAGAAGAATTAATTTTAGCCTTTTATAAGGCATCTCAAACGGGTGTAGAGATTAAATTAATTGTTCGTGGTGTGTGTTGCTTAAGACCCGGTGTTAAAGGTATTTCTGAAAATATAGAGGTTCGTTCTATTATTGGACGTTTTCTTGAGCATACACGTATTTATGCATTTTCAAATGGAGGGGAGTGGGAGGTTTATGCCGCTAGTGCAGATCTTATGAATAGAAATATGTTTAGAAGAGTTGAAACGTGTTTCCCAATTGATAGTAAAAAGTTGCATGACCGAATACTCAACGATTTAGAATGTTATTTAAAAGACAATACTCAAGCTTGGTTACTACAAAGTGATGGTAGTTATGTACAAACTAAGCCAAGGAAAAATGAAGAACCCTATATTGTTCAACAGGAATTATTAAAGTCTTTTCAATAGGTTTTTTTAAAGTGATTAAGGCTTCTAGGTATAACTCTGTTGATAAATTTCTATAAAAAACAAATCATTTTTTAATCAAGCAGAAAGTATTTCAATCACTTCATTTTTGCCAATACCTACAAATCATTATATCGGCTCAATCTTTATTTAATAACTAAAAACCGATAAATTCGGATTGTACTGATAGATAACACCTTTGCAGACCCCTTGCCCATTTTCTTAATGGGTCTTCTCTAAGATTAGTGTTAGAATAGAAGCTTAACAGAAGGTAAACTCTTAAATTAATCGTATATTTTTTTTTATAAATCAACTTGATCAGAGGTTCCTTAAGTTAACGCCTTCTTCTATAAATTCTTAATTATAAGTTTTATCACTGCTTTTTTATCCTATTTCTAAATCTCAGTAATTGATAGGAATTATCTCTCTTTAAATTCTCCTCTTTCATTAGACCTTTTATATAGGAGTGGTTTTTCGTTTGCTATTGCCCACGAGACATAAATTAGCCAAGATATTTTCTGTAAATCCCTTGATAAAATTGCCAATTTCTATGTCGACTCTATTTTCTCGATGACTCTGGTATTAAATAATGAAAGGTATCAAAAATGCCAACTCATAGGTAATAAGGCAATAGAGCTAGAGGTTGAATTGCTTTATCTGTCCTCGTATTCACCGAATCTGAATTGAATTTAACACTTGTGATGCTTCATCAAAAGCAGATCTTGTATCTCAACATTATTGTACTTCAGTGCCTTCAAGGATAGTATTGATTTATCAGCAAACCAGTACTCACTAAAAAATACAAAGTTTGATAACTAAGAAGTTTTAATTATTTAAAAAAATAAAACTTGACCGTTCAGACCATATTTTAATCAGGTGGAAAAAATGATTATATTCCATAAAGAACTATTTACTCTACACTACATTCTTATTTACCTGATCTGAAAAGAAAAATATAAAATAATTTTGTTCAAAAGAATTTATACAGTCAATTTAGTGATCAAAATTATGGATAATGATTCATAGATATTTAATAAATAGTGTGATACAGTCGACATTTATAAATTATAAAATGCCTTTTATTGTGTTTTAGTTCACACATACGCTGAAAATAAGGGAAACGGAGCGACAGCGAAGTG
>JAGLDH010000032.1 GCA_023145835.1 Methylococcales bacterium | reverse complement strand
GCTAAACTAAAAAATACTGGAGATTAATAATGGCTGTACAAAAAAGTAAAGTAACACGTTCTAGACGTGGGCAGCGTCGTTCACACGATTCATTGACTAGTAAAACGTTGTCTCAAGACCCAATGACAGGTGAAACACATTTACGTCACCACATGACACCTGATGGTGTTTTTAAAGGTCGTCAAGTAGTTTTAAACGACGAAGACTAAATATCATCATATAGTAGAGTGTCTCGTTTATGAACTTTACTTTATTTTGTGTGAACATAACTGACCATAATTCTATGATTAGTTCTTTTAAGGATTGAGAGTTTATTAAATTCTCAATCCTACAATACTCCGGAGTTAATCTTAAGCGTGACTTCAATAATTGCAATTGACGCTATGGGTGGGGATTTTGGCCCCCAAGTTACCATACCCGCTTCTTTGGAATGCTTAAAAGCAAATCCAAATTTAAAGCTTATTCTTGTTGGAGATGAGGTTGTTCTTAATGAATGGTTAGCTCAAGACCTTACCCAGCATTCAGAACGATTAATTATTCATCATGCTTCGCAACAGATAGAAATGGATGAATCTCCGCAAAAAGCACTGAGAAGTAAAAAAGATTCTTCAATGCGAGTCGCTATTAATCAAGTGCGTGACGGTCATGCAGACGCTTGTGTAAGTGCTGGAAATACTGGAGCATTAATGGCAATAGCTCGATTTGTGCTAAAAACAATTCCTGGTATTGATCGACCCGCCATTATGTCAACACTTCCTTCAATTTTTGGGCACACTCATATTTTAGATTTAGGTGCCAATGTTGATTGTACTGCTGAACAGTTATTTCAATTTGCGATTATGGGTGAAGAGGTTGTTAAAGCCGTCGAAAACATTGATGAACCAAAAATTGGTTTGTTGAATATTGGCGAAGAAGATATGAAGGGTAATGAGCAAGTTAAAGCTGCTGGAAAATTACTTGAAGCTTCTTCGTTAAATTATATCGGTTATGTTGAAGGCAACTCTCTAAACGCAGGGCATGAAAAAGTAGATTTAATTGTGACAGATGGTTTTGTTGGCAATGTTGCACTGAAAGCAATTGAAGGTGCGGCTAAAATGATTGGAACAAAATTGAAGGATGCTTTTTCTCAAAACATTGTTACAAAAATTGCTGCAGTTATCGCCTCTCCCGTTCTAAAGATTTTTAAACAAAGTGTTGACCCCAGAATGCATAACGGAGCAAGTTTTGTTGGGTTACGAGGGTTAGTCATTAAAAGTCATGGCGGGGCTGATATTTTAGCATTTAAAACAGCTATTCACTTGGCAGAGGTAGAAATTGAAAAAGACGTGACTCGAAAAATAAGTGCTAAAGTAGCTGCAACCTTGGAAAATAGAGAGGAAGTATGACGACACGTTGTTCCAGAGTGATAGGAACGGGAGGATATTTGCCTGAAACCGTTCGTACTAATGATGATATTTCAAAATTAGTTGATACTTCAGATAGTTGGATTGTTGAGCGAACAGGCATTAAAACACGTCGTATTGCGGCAGATGAAGAGACAGCTTCGCATATGGCAGAAATTGCTGCAAAACAAGCTATTGAAATGGCTGGGATTGAAGCAGGTGAAATTGATTTAATTATTGTTGCTACTGGCACTCCTGATAGAATTTACCCCAGTACCGCTTGTTTATTACAACAGCGTCTTGAAATTCAAAACTGTGTTTCATTTGATATTCAGGCAGCATGTTCAGGATCAATATTTGCTCTCAGTATTGCAGATCAATATATTAAATCAGGAGCGGCAGATAAAGTACTGATTGTGGGGTCTGAAATTTGTTCACGGTTAATCGATTGGACTGACAGAGGAACATGTATTTTATTTGGGGATGGTGCGGGAGCTGTCCTACTCGATTCATCAGATGAGCCAGGTATTTTATCAACTCACATACATTCTGATGGTGCTTTTGAAGATTTGCTATATTGTCCTAACCCCCAAGCTGCAACCACTGGCAATAAAGACGAAAAAGGTGTTATCCATATGAAGGGTAATGAAGTTTTTAAAGTTGCTGTTAATACGTTAGGACGAATTGTTGATGAGACATTGATCGCCAATGGGCTTGATAAATCAGATATTGATTGGTTAGTTCCTCATCAAGCTAATACTCGAATTATTGCGGCAACAGCTAGAAAATTAAGAATGTCAATGGATCAAGTTATTTTAACCTTGGAAAATCAGGGGAACACCTCATCGGCATCTGTATTATTAGCTTTTAATGAGGCTGTACGTGATGGACGTATTCAAAGAGGACAGATTATATTATTAGAAGCTTTTGGTGCTGGCTTTACATGGGGCTCTGCACTCATAAAATTCTAAAATAATCTGCATTCATCAATAACTAGAAGAAAGAATATGAGTGAGCAAAATAATAACTTAGCCTTTGTTTTTCCTGGGCAAGGATCTCAATCTACTGGGATGTTGTCAGAAATGGCAGAAGTTTTTCCCATTGTAAAAGAGACTTTTGAACAAGCATCAGACGTTTTGGGGTTTGACTTATGGATGATGGTTAAGCAAGGATCAAACAATGAGTTGAATCAAACTCATAATACTCAGCCAGCAATGTTGGCTGCTGGTGTAGCTATGTGGCGAGTATGGTGTCAGCAGGGAGACATCAGGCCAGGGATCGTTGCAGGGCATAGTTTAGGTGAGTATACGGGGTTAGTCTGTTCAAATGCAATGCGCTTTGAAGATGGAATTTCTTTGGTTGCTGAAAGAGGGCGATTAATGCAGAAGGCAGTACCAGTAGGAATTGGTGCAATGGCTGCTATTATCGGTTTAGAAGATGATTTAGTTACTAAAGTATGTAAGGAAAGTGCAGCAAATGAAGTCGTTTCTGCCGTAAATTTTAATGCTCCTGGGCAAGTAGTGATTGCAGGTCATGATGCGGCAGTTGAACGAGCAATGGTCGCAGCAAAAGAGGCGGGTGCAAAAAGAACATTAAAATTATCCGTCAGTGTACCTTCTCATTGCCAGTTAATGGAGTCTGCCGCTGAAAAATTAGCTGATGAACTGAAGGGAGTTGATATTAATATGCCTCAAATTAGATTAGTTCATAATGTGGATGTGGCTGTACATGGTTCAGTAGATCAAATTAGAATGGCATTGAAAGAACAACTATTTAAGCCTGTTCGATGGGTTGAGAGTATTAAATTTATGCATGATCAGGGAATAACTGATTTTGTAGAATGTGGGGCAGGTAAAGTTTTGATGGGTCTTAATAGACGTATTGTAAAAAATGCTAATCATATGTCAATGTATGACCCTGTTACATTAGATAAAGTTTTGGAGCAATTAAATGGATAAGAAAGTAGCTTTGGTTACGGGGGCAAGTCGAGGTATTGGGAGAGCAATTGCTGAACAACTTGTTATTGACGGTTTTTTTGTAATTGGAACAGCAACAAGTGATAAAGGAGCAGACTCTATATCTGCATATTTAGAGGGTAATGGAAAAGGGTTAACATTAAATGTTTCCGACTCTAATTCAATTACGGGCGTTATAAAAATAATAACAGAAGGTTACGCTACACCCAGTGTTTTAGTTAACAATGCTGGAATAACTCGCGATAACCTATTAATGCGAATGAAAGATGATGAATGGGATGATATTATCAATACCAATTTGACATCAATTTTTCGAATGAGTAAAGCTGTTCTGCGTGGAATGATGAAAGCAAGAACAGGAAGAATAATAAATATTTCTTCTGTTGTGGGTGCTACTGGAAATGCTGGGCAAACAAATTATGCTGCTTCTAAGGCTGGCATGGTCGGTTTTGCAAAATCTATGGCTAAAGAAGTCGGTTCTAGGGGGATTACTGTTAATACTGTAGCGCCTGGTTTTATAGATACAGATATGACTAAAGAACTAGCAGAAGAACATAAAAATGCTTTATTGAGTTCAATTTCACTAGGAAGGTTAGGAGATCCAAAAGAAATAGCGCATGCAGTCTCTTTCTTAGCTTCTGATGGAGCATCATATATTACGGGTGAAACGATTCATGTAAATGGCGGCATGTTTATGGCATAGGTGTTGTGACTTTTTTGTAATATCAAGTATAATCCCACCTTCGTCTGGGATAGACAAGTTGACGGAATTCATATAAATATTAATAATTAAATGCGATTAGTGTGATTTAAGAAAAACATACGCATAGTTTGAGGGAAATAAAAATGAGTAACATTGAAGAACAAGTAAAAAAAATTGTTGCAGAACAGTTAGGTGTTAAAGATGAAATTGCAAATGATGCATCTTTTGTTGATGATCTTGGTGCTGACTCTTTGGATACAGTTGAGCTTGTTATGGCACTTGAAGAAGAATTTGAATGTGAAATTCCAGATGAAGAAGCTGAGAAAATTACGACAGTACAACTTGCGATTGATTATATAAATAAAAATTTATAAGTATTTGGAATTTCGGTGCTCCTTCAAGATAAGTTTAGTTAGTATCCTTGCTAAACTTAAATCTATTGACGGAGTACTAAATAATTTCTTAAAACCTTTCTCATTTATATTTTATTCTAACGGATCATTACTTTGAGTATACGTCGAGTTGTAATCACTGGTTTAGGTGCAGTTACGCCTTTAGCTAATAATGTTACTGATACCTGGGATGGTATTGTTAATGGAAAAAGTGGTATTGGCCCTATTGATTCTTTTGATATTTCACCTTTTGCAACAAGATTTGGTGGTGTTATCAAAAATTTTGATATTAGTGAATATATTCCTACAAAAGATGCAAAGAGAATGGATGGTTTTATCCATTATGGTATTGCTGCAGGTTGTCAGGCAATAGACGACTCTGGAATACAAGTTACAGAAGAAAATGCCGAGCGTATTGGTGTGGCTATTGGAGCTGGTATTGGTGGTATAACAGGAATTGAAGAATGCTTTTCTACCTACAAGAAAAGTGGGCCACGAAGAATTTCTCCTTTTTTTGTTCCTGGTAATATCATTAATATGATTGCGGGTAATATTTCAATTAAGTATGGCTTGAAAGGACCTAACTTTGCTATTGTTACTGCTTGTAGTACAGGGACTCATAATATAGGTGATGCAGCACGTCTAATTAAGTATGGTGATGCTGATGTTATGGTTGCAGGAGGAGCTGAACGCTGCACAATATCCCCGACTGCAATGGCAGGGTTTGCATCTGCTAAAGCATTATCTCGTAGGAATGATGACCCTCAAGGTGCAAGTCGGCCATGGGATAAAGATAGAGATGGTTTTGTATTGAGTGATGGCTCGGGCGTTGTGGTTTTGGAAGAACTAGAACATGCTAAAGCACGTGGGGCTAAAATTTACGCTGAAGTAGTTGGATATGGTATGAGTGGAGATGCTTTTCATATGACTACACCCTCAATTGGTGGTGAAGGGGCTGCTCGTTGTATGAAAAATGCATTACGTGATGCAAAGGTTAATGTGGATCAAGTTGATTATATTAATGCTCATGGAACATCTACACCAGCGGGAGATGTTTGTGAAACTCAGGCGATGAAAGCCGTATTAGGTGATCATGCTTATAAAGTTGCAGTTAGTTCTACAAAGTCAATGATAGGACATTTATTAGGTGCAGCAGGTGGTATTGAGGCTGTTTTATCAGCTTTATCTTTAAAGCATCAAATTGCACCACCAACCATTAATTTAGAAACACCTGACCCTGAATGTGATTTGGATTATGTGCCCAATACAGCACGAGAAATGAAAATAGAGCTAGCTATTTCAAACTCTTTTGGTTTTGGCGGCACGAATGGAACATTAGTTTTTAAACGTTTCAAATAGATAAAATATTGTTTGTCTATGTATTTACTCAATGGTGAAAGTAAACACAGCATTGAGTTTTCAGACCGGGGGTTTCAATATGGAGATGGTTTGTTTGAAACCATTGAAATAAAAAATGGATCCCCTTTATTTTTAAAGCAGCATTTACAAAGATTACTCAATGGTTGTCAACGACTGTTGATTCCTTTACCTGATGCAGAATTACTTAGAAAAGAAGCATATCAACTTTCTAAAGACTCGGATCATGCCATTTTAAAACTGATAATAACACGAGGCTCTGGTGGAAGAGGTTATCGTCAGCCAAATAAGATTCACCCTACACGCCTTTTATCTCTCCACCCTTTTCCCAATTATTCCGAAAATTATAATCAACAAGGCATTTCTGTTAGATTTTGTAACCATCTTCTTGGCTTAAACCCATTTTTAGCAGGGATTAAGCATATGAATCGCCTGGAACAAATTCTTGCTCGTGCAGAATGGAATTCATCAGAAATCCAAGAAGGTTTGATGATGGATATTAATAGGCATGTTATTGAAGGGACAATGAGTAATCTTTTCGTTGTGAAAGAAAATATTTTATATACTCCTTTAATCGAAAAATGTGGTGTTGAAGGTATTTTAAGGGGTATTTTGATTGGAATAGCTAATCAAAATAAAATCAAGGTCATAAAAAATAATTTATCAAAAGAAGATGTATTAACTGCGGATGAACTTTTTATCACTAATTCAATTATTGGTATTTGGCCTATTAAACAATTGGAAAGGCAACAATTTAAAATAGGGTTACTAACGACTAAACTTCAGCGTTTGTTTTCAGAAATTAAACAACAGGAAATAAAAAATGCTTACTAAAATAGGGCTAGGTTTATTATTACTGATCAGTATTGTTTTAGGTGGGTTGTGGATTGAATATAATCAAGCATCTTCTAATCCTGTTATTTTTGATCAATCTAAAGTAATAGTGATAGAAAAAGGAGATAATTTTTCAAAGATTACTAATAAATTGATTGACCAAGGTATAGCTATTAAACCTTTGTGGTTTAAGTTATTTGCTTACCAAAAAAAGGTGAGTAATAAACTAAAAGCAGGGGAATATGAATTGCCCGCTGGGCTAACAATGCCGGAAATAATAACTAAGCTAACAGAAGGAAAGTCCTTACAGTATCCTATCACCTTTCCTGAAGGATGGAATTTTAAGCAAATTTTACAGACAATAAGAAATAACCCTCATATTATTAAAACATTAGACAAAGATGACTATAAGAGCATCATGACTAAATTAAACTCTGAGTATACTCACCCTGAAGGTTTGTTTTTTCCTGATACTTATTTGTTTGAAAAAAATGCAACAGATTTATCTTTATTGAAAAAATCTTATGCAAAAATGCAAGTAGTCCTAAAAGGAGAATGGGAAAAAAGAGAAAAAAATTTACCAATAAATAGTGCGTATCAAGCATTAATTTTAGCTTCAATTGTTGAAAAAGAAACAGCTGCTGTTGAAGAACGACAACAAATTTCTGGTGTTTTTACTCGAAGACTTAACATAGGGATGTTGTTACAAACTGACCCAACGGTAATTTATGGCATGGGAGATGATTATAAGGGGGATATTAGATATAAAGATTTAAGAAAACCTACTCCATATAATACTTATGTTATTAAAGGGTTGCCTCCAACGCCAATAGCAATGCCTGGCAAAGCGGCTATTTATGCGGCTTTACACCCCGCTAAAGGGAAAAGTGTTTATTTCGTCGCAAAAGGTAATGGGACTCATGTATTTTCTGAAACCCTTAAACAGCATAATAATGCCGTCAATAAATATCAAAGAAAAAAATGAATAAAGGAACATTCATTACCTTAGAAGGTGGCGAAGGAGTTGGAAAATCAACAAATTTATCCTTAATTAAACAACAGCTTGAACAATCAGGAAAAAAAGTTATTACTACTCGTGAGCCGGGAGGAACGGCTTTTGCCGAGAAAATTAGAACGTTGTTATTAGAAAATAGAGAAGAAGTTGTTTCAGAACAAGCAGAACTTTTATTAATGTTCGCGGCTAGAGCACAACATATTTACCATGTTATTCAACCTGCATTAGTCCAAGGACACTGGGTATTGTGTGATCGATTTACAGATGCGACTTATGCTTATCAAGGAGGAGGTCGTTCTATGGATACGAAAATGATTGAATGGTTGGAAGATAGTGTACAAGGTTCATTAAAACCTGATTTAACACTTTTATTAGATGCACCTGTAAATGTGGGTATGGATAGAGCAAATAAACGCGGTGAGCTTGATCGTTTTGAATCAGAAAAAAAAGTTTTTTTTGAAAAAGTAAGAGCGGCTTATTTACAACGAGCTAAACAATATCCCCAACAAATCAAAGTTATTAACGCAGATCAATCACTCAGTAAAGTAAAGAAAGAAATAAGTTTTGAAATTAAAAAAATATTGACTGAGTGTGATGAGTGATATTCAGCAATCTTTTCCTTGGCTAAAAGCCAGTTGGTCACAATTAAATCGTTATATTAGCCTAAACCGAGTTCCTCAAGCTCTCCTTATAGTGGGTAATAAAGGGATGGGTAAACAGCAGCTAACATCATATTTTTCTCAATCACTACTTTGTCATACTCCATTGTCAAATGGTACTTATTGTGGAGAATGCCAAAGCTGTTTGTTGTTTGATGCTCAAACGCATCCGGATTATATTAATATAGAACCAGAAGAGTCAGGCAAAGTAATCGGTATAGACATCATTCGACAGTTAATATCTTCATTAGCATTAAAACCCCAGTATGAAGGTTATCGGATAGTCGTTATTAATCCTGCTGATAGTTTAAATAATGCATCAGCAAATGCTTTTTTAAAATATCTGGAAGAGCCTACTGAACGAACGTTAATAATTCTTCTTACAAATAAACCTAATAAATTACCTGCGACCATAAGAAGTCGGTGTCAAAAATTAGTGATACCTCCTGTGGAAGATAATGAATTGTTAAAAATATGGTCTGAACATAATGGATTATCAGAAAATCGAAAATTACTGTTAAATCTGTCTCAAGGAGCTCCATTATTAGCAAAACAATTTTCTGAATCTGTTTTATTGAAAGACAGAAGTGATTCTTTTAATCAATGGTTCAAGATATCACATTCTGAGAGTAATTTAATTGTGACAGCTGAGCAATGGTCTAAATTGGCGATTGATGAAGCTAGAATACTAATTATGTGGGTTATAAGTTGGGTCGTTGATATCATTAAATTGTCTTATAAATCGGATCCATCTAGCTTATATAACCCTGATTTAGCTATAAGCTTGCAAGAAATAGCCGTTAAGCTAGACTTAAAGTCTATGTATCAATATTATGATTTTTTATTGCTTAGTCAACAAAGACTCGATACTCAATTAAATAAACAATTGATATTTGAAGAAATCTTAATACAGTGGTCAAAACTTAATGGTAGATAAAAGAGATGGCAGACTTAGAACCAGATAGCTCAAAAAAAGGTATTTTATCCCTTTCAATAAAAGATAAAAATGCACTTTATGCTGCTTATATGCCTTTTGTGACGAACGGCGGACTGTTTATACCAACTACTCGGAAGTATGAAATGGGCGAAGAGGTCTTTATTTTGCTCAATTTGATGGAAGAAACAGAGAGGCTGCCTATTTCCGGTAAAATTATATGGTTAACACCCGATGGAGCAGAAGGTTATCGTGCCGCTGGCGTTGGTTTTCAATTTAGTGACAAGGATGAAGGCGTTGCAAGAAACAAAATAGAAACCTTTCTTGCTGGTGCATTAGACTCTGGTCGATCGACACATACTATGTGATAATTGTCGGTTTTACAACGTGATAAATTATACATGTTTATTGATTCCCACTGCCATTTAGATCGTATTGATCTTAACCCTTACGAGAATGATTTTAACTGCTTTATGAAAGAAGCAGTTAAAAATAAAATAGATCATATGCTTTGCATTGCTATTGATCTTGAATCTTATCCTGCTATGGTTGATTTAGTTAAAGACTATGCTTCCATTTCATTATCAGTAGGTGTCCATCCAAATGTTCACGAAGGCAAAGACCCAAGCGCTGAAGAACTGATTAATTTAGGGAGTGATGATAAGGTTATAGCAATTGGTGAAACTGGATTGGACTATTTTCGTAGTGAGGGTGATCTGGAGTGGCAACACCAACGGTTTAGAAATCATATTCAAGCAGCAAAAGTTTTAAAAAAGCCCTTAATTATACATACACGAGAAGCAGGGCAGGACTCTTTAGATGTATTAGAAAAGGAAGGAGCAGATGAAATCGGTGGAATTATTCATTGTTTTACTGAAAATTGGGCTTATGCAGAAAGAGCATTAGACTTAGGGTTTTATATTTCTTTTTCAGGGATTGTAACATTCAAGAATGCATTAGATATTAAAGAAACTGCAAAAAAAGTTCCAGCTGATCGTTTTTTAATTGAAACAGATTCCCCTTATTTAGCACCAGTACCTTATAGAGGGAAACCTAATTATCCAACTTATGTTCGTTATGTTGCTGAACACCTTGCCGAATTACGCGAAACATCCGTAGAAGAAATTGCCAAAAGTTCTACAGATAACTTCAATAAACTTTTTAAAAAGAGTTAAAAATACTTAAATTAAATCGATAATTGCAATTGCTCGATCAAGCTCCTCCTTATCATGATAAAAGTGTGGAGAAAGTCGAATACCACCACCTCTTAAAGCACAAATCACTCCATTACCTTGTAAGTGGTTGTATAGTTTATTGTTATTAATGTTGATATGTTTAAAAATTACAATTCCAGATTTGAATTTGGCCTGAGGGTTGCTTAGTAACTTTAGCTGGGGATGGATACTAATCTTATTAGTTAAATAAACAACATTTTCAATAATATCAGCTTCAATTTTGTCCATGCCTATCTCCAATAATAAAGCCAAACTAGCTGACCAAGCGTGTATTCCCAGCATATTAGGGCTGCCACATTCAAAACGTTGGGCTGTAGGATGAATTTCCCATGGTTTATTTTCATAGTTATGAATGTTTTCCATCATATGCCAACCATATTGAGTTAATTTAAGTTTTGATCGTGACTCAGGGTTAGTATAAAACACCCCCAAACCTTCAGGGCCAAACATCCATTTATGTCCATCAGCCATTACGAAATCCGCATGATAAGCTTGAACGTCAAATTCAACTGCACCTAAGCTTTGAATTGCATCAATACAAAACAAAATATCGTTATCTTTACAAAACTGCCCAATTTTTTTTAAATCAACTCTTAGGCCAGAAGCAAATTGTATTGAACTGATGCTGAGTAAACGAGTGGTAGAGTCAACTAAAGAAAATAAAGCTTCTTCCGGCGAGGAGGCCGATAAAAGATCTGCCTGCCTAAATTTCACACCTTGATTTGATAAAGATTCCCAAGGAATACGATTAGAAGGGAACTCTTCGTTGCTACTAACAATAGAATCCCCTTTTTTCCAAGACAGACCATAAGCAACAAAAGAAAGTGCTTCAGACGTGTTTTTGACTAGAGCAATATCATTTTCTGAAGGAGCATTAAGTAAAGTTTTTAATTGATGACGAATATTTTTTTCTGTTTTTAACCATTCTAAATAGTAATGAGAGCCATAAGCGGTATTTTGCTCAGCAAATTTTTTCACGGCATCTGATGTTCTTTTTGGCCAAGGAGCAACAGCCGCATGGTTTAGATAAATTAGATTGTTAGTAATAGGAAATTCAGGATGGCTCATAACTTTTTTAGATAAATGACAGTATATTAACAATTATAAATTTACCTATCAATTAACATTGAATAGTAGAAATATGCTACTAAAATTAACTAAGAGTCTGTTTGTGATAATAAATAGGATTTAAAAAATATATATAGTTTTCGTATTAAAACGAGAGGGTTAAAGTGGATATAGCTTCCTTAGTTGGTTTTTTATTAGGTATAGGCATCATCATAGCAGCTATTGCCACAGGTGGTGATGTCATGTTATTCGTCAATGTACCTTCATTATTGATTGTTATTGGGGGAACATTTGGTGTGAGTTTAATGAGAATTCCATTATCAGATTTTATTCGTTCATTTGGAATTTTAGGAAAAGCCTTTTTAAATAAAAAAGATGACCCTGTTGTGTTAATTGAAGATGCTGTGAGATTAGCAGATGTAGCCAGAAAAAATGGATTGCTTGCACTTGAAGGAGAAGAAATTGCAAATCCATTTATGAAAAAAGGAATCAGTTTATGTGTAGATGGACACGAACCTGCTTTTGTAAAAAAAATGATGCAACAAGAAATTAGCCAAATGGTGAGTAGAAACGAAATTGGGCAAGACATGTGGAAGGGGGTCGGGGATTTAGCACCAGCAATGGGAATGATTGGTACGTTGGTTGGGTTAGTTCAAATGCTTGCCAACATGTCTGAC
The DNA here is from genome assembly GCA_023145835.1 of Methylococcales bacterium. Taxonomy (GTDB): domain Bacteria; phylum Pseudomonadota; class Gammaproteobacteria; order Methylococcales; family Methylomonadaceae; genus QPIN01. The sequence continues at coordinate 5,047 of JAGLDH010000032.1, read as the reverse complement.
CCTGCAAGTATTGGGCCAGCGATGGCAGTCGCATTATTAACGACACTATATGGAGCGATGGTTGCCAACTGTTTTGCTTTGCCTATGGTAGATAAGTTAGCTTATGTATTAAATTATGAAAAAGCAAATAAAGAATTGGTATTAGATACTATTTCAGGTATTCAAGAAGGAATTAACCCTAAAGTTCTTGAGGCATTATTAAATTCATATATTTCAGAGAAAAAACGTAAGGTAGAAGATGGGGATTAATGATGTCTGATGAGGAATGTCCAAAATGCCCACCTGCTGGTGCACCTCTTTGGTTAGCAACGTTTGCGGATTTAATGTCTTTATTAATGTGTTTTTTTGTATTGTTATTATCATTTGCAACAATGGATGCGGCTAAATTTAAAAAAATGGCAATTTCTTTAGATAATGCATTTGGCGTACAAAGGGATATTCCTGCGACGGATATTCCAATGGGAACTAGTATTATTGCACAACATTTTTCTCCTGCTCAAACAACACCAACGCCAATTGAAGAAGTTAAGCAGTCGACTAATCAACAAACGACAAAACTTGATATTAGCGTTGAAGAAATGGAAGAAATCAAAAAGAAAATGATTGAAGCCAAAGTTGCTGAGATAGAAAATCAAGCAGAAATTATTAAAGAGTCTCTAAATAAAGAAATTAAAAAAGGTTTAGTAACTGTTGAAACAGATAAGTTAAAAATTATTATCCGTATTAATGAAAAAGGTTCTTTTCCTTCTGGTACGGCAATTCTTAAAGCTGGGTTTGAACCGGTTATGAAAAAAATCACTATGGCTGTTAATGGTACGACTGGTACAGTACATGTGGCAGGACATACTGATAACATACCGATTTCAACGGATTGGTATCGATCAAACTGGGAGTTAGCAGCTTCACGATCAGTAACCGTTGCCCATTATATGATGAGTAAAAAAGGAGTTGAGCCGGCAAGAGTTGTGGTTGAAGGTTATGCAAATACTCGTCCATTAACAAACAATAATACGGCTAAAAATCGTGCTAAGAATCGACGTGTAGAAATTATTATTGCCCAAGATGACCCAACCTCAAGTCTTAAGCTTGAAGATTTTAGTAAAATAATCCAAAGTGAAAAAATAAAAAGATGATAAAAATATCTGTTTTTTTATTTCTGTAATGCAAATAAAATAACTTTTTTGCTTGAAAAATAAATAGTGTAGGATTTTTTTGTGAATAAACCAAATAATACGGATACAGAAGAGAGAAGGCGTTTTTTTCGAATTGATGATGAAGTTAATCTTTATTACAAGAAGGTAGATGAAGAAGTTGTTTTTACTGAAACCCAGGTAACTAACGATTTGTTAAGTAATTATTCACTAGTCACAGCTTTGGATGTTTTAGATCAAGAGGCTCGATTAGTCATGCAACGGATTGAAAAAAACAATCCTGATGTTGCAGAATACTTGAAAATTATAGATACTAAGACCAGTTTAATTGCACAAGAAGCAATGAGGCAAGATTATGATCTTTCAGACAGTAATATTTGTAATGTTAACATCAGTGCTGCTGGGATAGCATTTGAGAGTGTTAGTAAAGTAAATGAAGGTGATTTTCTAGAAGTAAAGTTGCTATTAACCTCTTGTTTTGCAGTCATTGTAATTTTTGGAAAAGTCATTTATTGTAATGAAAATAAAGAAGAGGGAAAAAAGCCTTTTCAAATAGGGTTGGATTATATTAATTTAACAGACCAAGACCGTGAGTTTTTAGTAAAACATGTTGTAAAAAAACAAATGCAACAAATTCGTGAACAAAAAAAGAGCTGATAAAAATAATCGACTTGTTTCTTCAAGTCAGAAAAAAATCCTAACAATTTTAGCGGATGGCCAATTTCATTCAGGAACTGAATTAGCTGAAACAATTGGAATTAGCCGTTCTGCTATATGCAAGCAACTTAATAACTTAACTGAGATAGGGATAGAGTTTAATGCTATTTCCGGAAAAGGTTATTGTTTAGAGCGAGCTCTACAATTACTGTCAGAAACTGAGATAAGTCTATTTTTATCTCCAATCACTCGTAGTTTAATCAAAGAATTAGAAATCCATGATAGCATTAACTCTACGAATAGCTATTTAAGTGATAAAGCCTTACTCAAGACGACTAAAATGACGAGTCTTACGGGAATAGTCTGTCTTGCTGAATATCAAACAGCTGGGAGAGGTCGGAGAGGGCGAGACTGGGTCTCTCCGTTTGGAAATAATATTTATTTATCTATACTTTGGAATTTTCAAAATGGCTCTGCCTCAATAAATGGTTTAAGTTTAGCAATTGGTGTTGCTGTTATTCGTGCTTTAAATGACTATGGTGTTGATGGAGTTGGTTTAAAATGGCCTAATGATATTTATTGGCAAGGTAAAAAACTAGCCGGAATACTAATAGAAGTGTCTGGCGAAACAAGTGGTCCGTGTAGTGCAATTATAGGTTTAGGGCTAAATCTATATTTACCGGAAGAGCAAGCTAAACCCATTACTCAAGAGTGGGTTGATTTAAGTAAAATAGTTTCTGACAACAAGGACGTAATAAGAAATAAACTAACGGCTACTTTGTTAAATTACCTAATGCCAACCATCGCTAATTTTGAAAAAGATACATTAGGTAGTTATCTTAATGAATGGAGACAACTTGATTGTATGAAAGATAAAGAAGTTAATCTTTTTATAGGTAAACATGCTTTTACTGGTCTTGTTAAGGGAATAGACAATAACGGTTTGTTATTATTAGAAAATGAATTAGGTGAGATTAAATCATTTGCATCTGGAGAAGTAAGTTTCAGGCAATCATGAACTTATTGATTGATATAGGAAATACACGTATTAAATGGTGTATTAATAACAATAGAATAGTTAATGGAGTGCAAGCTATTGATTATAAAAAAAATAACTTTATAAAAAAGCTTCAAATTAGTTGGATACAGCTTGTAACTCCTCCCCAAGTAATAGCTATTTCATCTGTTAGTGCTCATCAAGTTTCCTTGCAAATCATTGAATTAGCAAAAAAAAACTGGCCTGAGATAAAAGTAGTGATGGCTAAATCTTCTTTCCAGGCCCTGTCAGTTACTAATGCTTATTCTCAACCAGAAAAATTAGGTGTTGATCGATGGTTGGGGTTAATCGCTTTACAGTTTTATTATCCTGGAAATAGCTGTATAGTTGATTGCGGAACTGCAATAACAATTGATTTTTTGGATGAAAAAGGTCTCCATTTAGGTGGTTTAATTAGTCCAGGGTTACAATTAATGAAAAGGTCTTTATCTTTTGGGACGGAAGACTTATCTTATATCGGACAGAGCCATTCTGTAGGGCTTTCTAATGCCACTGAATCAGCAATTTTTTCAGGGACATTATATGCAGCAGCAGGGTTAATCGAAAAAACTATTGGTAATATTTGTATGAGTAACACACTTGTTTTGACTGGAGGCGACGCTAAATTGCTTGCTAATACTATTAATCTTAAATCAATAATTGAACCTGACTTCGTTCTTAAAGGTTTATCTTTATACTGTGAAGGAGAAAAACAAGCATGAAGGTTCTTTTTTTGATAGTCGTGTGGATCAACCTTGTTTTCTTTTTATGGGAAAGTAACTTTGGAAATATAGATACCATTTATGAAGGTGATACAAATAGTGATAAACAGATTTTGCTACAAAGCGAATTATCTAACAACATCGTGGAAGAGGCTCAAGTAGCATCAACTGAAAATAAAATAGATGAGCTGACCCAAGAGCAAAAATCAAAGTCTACTGTCGAACCAGAAGTAGAAACTAAAACAAAAACCGCTGAATACAAAATAGATGAACTTACTAAAGAGCAACAATCTAAGCCATCTGTAGAAGAAATACCAGAGACTCAAATAGCAACAACTGAGAATAAAAAAGATGAGTTGACTCAAAATCAACAATCTAAACCCTCTGTAGAAAATGTAGTTACACTAGAAGGTAAAAAAAATAATAAATTCGAAATAGCACAAAAAAAACCAGAGATTACTTTAGCATCAATTGAAAATAAAAAAGATGGGTTGACTCAAAATCAACAATCTAAGCCTTCTGTAGATGATGTAGTTACATTGAAAGGTGAAAAAAACAATAAATCCGAAATAACACAAAAAAAACCAGAGATTACTTTAGCATCAACAAACGGTGATACTAAGAAAACAAAAGAATTAAATAAAGAAAAAAATGCTAAGAATAATCAAAACAAAACCTCCAAACTTGAAAACACTAATAAGCGGAAGATAATTCTGACAGCAGGCAAATGTTTTCAAATTGGGCCTTTTGAAAATACTGATATTTTTGATGAATGGAAAGAATTAAATAAAGTTGACTCCTCTTCGATGAGCCTTTTAAAAGAGGAAACTATTACTAGTGAGCAATTTATGGTTTTTTATACTGCTACAGAAAATTTTGAAGAAGCTAAGGAAAATATGGAAAGAGTGACGCAAGCAGGGATAATTGATGCATGGTTGTTTCAAAGCGGTGAGTATAAAGGTGGCATTTCTTTAGGCTTATATGATAGTGAAGTAACCGCGAAATTACGAGTAGATGAACTGACTGAAATGAATATTAACACTGAATTAAAAGTATTCCATAAAATAAATACAGCTTTATTTTCAAAAATTTCAACGAAGAATAATAAGTCTAAACGTTTGGTTTTTTTATCAGCTAATCAGATGGCAATTGATTGTAAAAAAGAATCAAAGGGTGAGGTTAAATAGCTTACACCGAGAAATTTAGTATTGAAAATTATATTAATTAACATTTCATCAGAGAGTTACTAATTTCAATAGTATCTGTAGATCGTTTTAGAATTAATAGAAAGAGAGTTGGTAGACTTATGCTCGATTTAATAGCATTAAGTTTTTGTAGATATCTTGATAACAGTTTATTGATACGCACATTTGTCTGATATCTTCTTACTTATAATGTCCTTATCTTTCTGTGTGAAGAGAATGGTAGAAAAGTAGAAATAAGGTGCTGGGAGTATTAGACATCTTTCCTAAATAGGTGAA
>JAGLDH010000031.1 GCA_023145835.1 Methylococcales bacterium | reverse complement strand
ACTTCGCTGTCGCTCCGTTTCCATGGTTTTCAGCGGAGGCGTTAGAAGCAGTCAACCTCAGGTGTATAATTATAGGGGTTTAACATATGTGCTCGCTCAGATACCATCTTAAAAATGGGTAATGTCCGATTAAGCTAAACCAGCACAGATACACAACACTGACTCAAACTTAATTTAACAGTTATCTATTTTTTTAAGATATCTGTCAAATCAAGTTTAAGCCAGTATCTTTTAGGCCTAAATTTACAAAACTGCATCTAAAAAGTAGTTTGAATTACCGGCCAATTAGGTTCAATATTGCCAGTACCTGCACCATTAAAAAAGCCATAATGTTCAGTGACATTTGAAACATGCCAGCTGCTCAAATTTTGGTTGGCAAAACTTCCAGCTCTATCAAACATCGCTAGCATATCTGTCACATTGCTGACATTCCAAAGTCTTATATCCTGATTGAAAGATAAAGCACCCGAAAACATATGGCCCATGTCTGTCACTTTACTTACATCCCAAGAACTTATATTTTGATTGAAAGATTGAGCATCCCAAAACATAAATCTCATGTAAGTCACATTACCTACATTCCAAAGACTTATATCTTGGTTGAAAGATAAAGCATACGAAAACATATAACCCAAGCTAGACACCTTACTAACATCCCATTGACTTATATCTTGATTAAAAGAGACAGCATTTTGAAACATTCCGTGCATATTAGTCACATTACTGACATCCCATTGACTTATATTTTGATTGAAGGATTTAGCATACGAAAACATAGATCTCATGTTAGCGACCTTACTAACATCCCAATTATTTAAATTTAAATTAAAGGATGCTGCCCACTTAAACATTTTTTCCATGCTAATCACCTTACTGACATCCCAACGACTTATATCCTGATTGAAAGATAGAGTGCCGGTTAACATTGATCTCATATCAGTCACTCTACTAACATTCCAACAACTTAGACTTTGATTGAAAGATTTAGCATGCCCAAACATAGATCTCATATTAGTCACATGACTAACATCCCAACGGCCTATATTTTGATTGAAAGCTTTAGCCTTGACAAACATCGTTGACATATTGGTTACATTACTAACATCCCAACGACTTATATCTTGATTGAAGGATGTAGCACCCGAAAACATTCCTTCCATGTTAGTCACATTACTAACATCCCAAAGACTTATATCTTGATTGAAGATTTGGTTATCTTTAAATAAACCACTCATATCTGTAATTTGAGAAGTATTGATTTGAGTGACGTCTTCACTTGCGTTTATCATCTCAATCAATTTCTCTCGTGTAATAAACTCTAAATTATTAATAATTTTTACTGGGAATAATAATCTGGGAGCAGGATTAGCAGAAGCCATAGATAAAGTCGCAAACCACACGCCTTCCCAAGGAGAAATAACTTGCCTTTGAAGCTCGTCATAGCTTACTCCATTAAAATTCCATATTTTATTTTTAAGAATCTCACCATCAGATGCCTCTTGTAGTGTTAATCCCATCTCAACACCTGTATTAACTCTTAAATCTTCTCCTTTAACAGCATATTCAAAGGGGTTAGCAAGAAATTGATATTGAAAACCTCCCGTTGAAACTAAAGTTGATTCAAAACAACTTAGTGATGAACATTGTGGTGAATTTTGTGTACTGACCGGTTGACTACCTACAGGCATATCCAACAGAGTGGGTTGACCAAGATGGATAAGCCAGTATCCTTTCCCTATTTCTAAAACGTGATCAAGACTAAGTAATTCATTAGTATTAGTAATTGGGTTAGCAGAATACATAACCCAGTCGGTACCGTAAACGCCAGTCATATCATCACCAACAATAGATTCTATGGTTTTCCCGCCTGTGGGTGCTTCACATGGAATCCCCATTTGAATCCACCTATTTGCTTCTATTGTTTTAGTAACTTTACAATCAGTAAGAACAGGATCTGCCAGACTGACCATTACATTTGAAAAAGACAGTAAAAGCAGGAATAAGAATGATATTAAATGTTTAATGTTTATCATGGCTATTTACCTCACAAAAGTGTTAATACATCTTTATCTATAGTAATAACATTGTTATTACTATAACTATGTTATTAATACAACTATACTCCATAACTATAAATAATCTATGAATAATCTATGAATAAAGATAGACGACTATTAGTATTTTGTAAACTAAGTCACAAAAAATATATTTTTATATATCAATCTTGTTATAAATGAATAATAAACTTTAGATAAATAACCAAAACCATTGTTTTTTATATAAAAACATTATTATTTTAAATGTTATTTATTATTTTTTTACTCTAATATTTTGATAAAAAAACTCTATTCTAGGTTGTATGTTTGAATAGGAATAAAGCAAATTTTACTTTTTCTTTGTGTCTATTTGGGAACCTTTATTAATTGTGGATAAGAAAATTGAGAACTAAAATATTCAAGATGGCATTCGCATGTAATAGCAGGCTATTGCGAAGGATTTCAACGTAGAGATTGGATATTTTGGACTCAATTTTCTTATCTACAATTAAAAGAGGTGCCCTATAGAGGCTGTGAAAGTATTCCGAGTTTGAACAAAAACTCTTATTTCAACTATATATCAATGGGTTACATTATTTTTATGATCGAATTTGAAGGCCGTTTGGTGGAATATATTTAAAAGGGCAGTTACACAGAATTATCTACAGTCTCTTTTTAATGTGTTTTTCAGTCGTTTTTGGTAATACTTTCACAGCCTCTATAGCCTCTATCCAATATATTTCACAACAAATAATCTCTACGTGTTACCTTTTATACTTTACATGTCTACTATGCATTGTTCTATCTGCTGTTCTTTTGTTATCTACGTTTTCTATGATTGATTTTTTTACTCTTTCCCATTCTATTCTTCTTGATTTAACACTTTCAGAAACTCTCGTTGTTTGCTTACTGTTTATATGGACAGGCTTTGTAAGAACGGGGCTAGGTTTTGGAGGGGCGGCACTAGGGTTACCTCTAATGTTATTTGTCAGACCTGATTTATTGCTTTGGTTGCCCGTTATAGGCACGCATTTATTGTTCTTTTCAGGACTCACTTTAAGCCGTCGTTTACATCATGTAGATTGGGCTTATTTAAGTCATGCCTTATGGTTTATCATTCCACCAGCATTAATTGGTGTATTCGGGTTAGTTAATTTACCGGCATTATGGCTTAACTTATTTATTTATACTATGACCTTATTTTACGGCATCATTTGGGTATTAAATCGTGCCATTAAAAGTCAGCGCGGTTGGGCTGATAAGCTGTTATTGATAATAGGTGGGTATGTAGCCGGTATGTCACTCACAGGTGCACCGTTAATCGTGGCTGTTTTTATGCGTAATGTTAACCGCGAACGCTTGCGTAATACATTATTTGTTCTATGGTTCACTATTGTCAGCATCAAAATGACAACCTTTATTGCTTTGTCTGTTGATTTACATTTTATTGAGGCATTAAGCTTAATCCCTGTAGCAGCTATTGGACATATCATTGGTTTAAAAGCTCACAACAAAATTATCCAAAATGATCAAGTTTTTAAACAATGGGTTGGAGCTGGCCTTGTCATAGTGAGTATTCTTGGCTTAGTAAAATTATATCAAAGCACTTGTTTAATCGTAGACATCAAGACTAAGATCTGTGAGATAAATTCAATGCTAGAGCAGTGGGTATCAGTTGTTTTATAAACGATGATGCTTACATTTAATGTAATGAATATTTTCCATTCATCAATTAAGAAACCTCTGAACAAGTTAATTTATAAAAACCAACATTCAATAAGTTCAATCGCTGAAAATCATGGAAACGGAGCGACAGCGAAGTGAT
>JAGLDH010000030.1 GCA_023145835.1 Methylococcales bacterium | reverse complement strand
TGAAAACACAGATCATGAGTTTGGTGTTTATGGCGAATTATTAGACGATACCTTTACCGATCCACTCAGCCACACCGTTGTTGAGTCTAAAAATATTGGCTTCAATTACTCGATGCTGCATACAGGTAATTATTTAACGAAGAAGGATAATCTCCTTTTATCTGCATCGTTTAATGCGGGAGAAATGCCAACCGAATATTGGGTTAATAACTCAGACAATGGCTCACGCCTTTTCCGTTTTGGTGACTTAGATCTGGATGCCCTGAATTCTGCCGTTAGCGCGCAATATACGGGTGAAATTGTTCCAAGCTTACAGTTTGTTGCAGGTGTGCAATGGTTGCACAGTGAACGAGAAATAAAGGGTTCAGGCTCAACACCGCCAACCCCAAAGAGTTTTGACAAAGTCATTCAACATGTTAATCATAGCGCTACTTACGATGCGGTTAATCCTAAATTTGGCTTTATTTTTGAGCCGATGGATGACATTAAAATTTTTACAAATGTCAGCCGAAGTATGGAAGCACCCACATTTAACCATCTTGTCACCCGAAAAATAAGCCCGCTTATTGCACCGGGTGTCTCCGTTAATCCACCTAAAATACCACCTTTTGCCGATGCTGCTATTGGATCGGGTATTGCGATTAAAAATCTGGATGATCAGATTGCATGGACATTTGAGATTGGTTCGCAAGGATCGTGGAAAAACCTATCATGGAATGCTGCCTATTATTACTCAAAAGTACAAGATGAACTGATTACATTAGTCACAGGGTTTGCTGTGAATGCAGAAACCTTTAATTACCCAGAAAATACAATTCACCAAGGTGTTGAATTGGGCCTTGATATGCTATTAGGAGAAGGTTTGCTATTAGCAGAAGATAAGCTAACGGCCAAGCTAGTTTACAACTACAGTAATTTTACCTTTGATGGCGGCCTGTTTAATGGCAACCAGATTGCAGGTATTCCTGAGCATTTAGGCTATACAGAATTGGCTTATCACATAGGCGATACATTCACGATTGCACCCAATATTAGGTGGCAACCTACGGATACATTTGTCGATCATTCCAATACATTGAAACAGGATGATTACTTATTGCTTGGGCTAAAAGCCGCTTATCAACCGATCAAGTCTGTACGTCTTTTTACCGATTTAAAAAACATCACCAATACACGTTATGAATCGTCATACGTTATTCGTGGTATTTCGACAGCGACTCAACCTACCTTTTTGCCTGGTTCTGGGTTTGGCATTATGGCCGGTGTGGAGTTTAGCTGGTAACAATACGTTAGTGTTTGACTAACTATTTAATAATAAAGAGAAAATAAAAATGAATACAAATATTTCAGAACAAGTACTGACTGCGTTAGAAAAAGTGTTAGTGGTCTCTAAAACAGACCTTCAGGGTAATATCACCTATGCCAATGATTTATTTTGTGAATTAACAGGGTATAGTCGTGACGAATTAATTGGCGCACCACATAGTTTGGTTCGTCATAAATCTATTCCCAAAAGTGTTTACAAAGATATGTGGGATACCATTCAAAAAGGTGATATCTGGACGGGAATCATACCCAATGTTGGAAAAGGTGGGGCGCTTTATGTGGTTGATACTACAGTCCAGCCAATTTTTGATGACAAGGGTAATATTACAGAATATATCAGTGTTCGTCGTGTTATTAATGATTTGATGGATGATTTTGATAGCGTGGAATTTTCTAAAGAAATTTTTGACGAATACTATAAGGCATAATGATGGCATCTAGCTTCAACCGCATTATTATTGCTTTCGGAACTGAGTCTGGCAATGCAGAACGATTATCTAGAAAACTAAGTAAGTGTCCTTGTTTTCGTTACGAAAAACTGGAAATAATTGATCTGAACCAGCTTAACTTGCCATCTATGACATCCAGCGATTTATTTTTGGTTGTCACCAGTACTTTTGGTGATGGGGAAGCGCCAAGCAACGCAGTTGATTTTTCTATACAGCTGGCAGAAGCAGAAACCATCCCTCCTTTTCACTATGCTATTTTTGCCATAGGCGATGTGACTTATCCCAATTTTTGTAAATTTGGACAGGATATAGATTTTCAGCTCAGCAAAAAAGGAGCAATAAGAATTATTAATCGAGTGGATGCAGATACCGACCATGATGCATTCTTTCAACAATGGAGAAAAACTGTGTGTGCTGTTGTTGCGGGTGATAATCAAATGGGTCATCAGCTTCAATTAAAAGTAACTTCCTATAATGAAAGCTCTCCTCACCAAGCCAAACTCATTAATATTTCACCTTTAAATACTAGCCCATCGCTTATCTATCAACTTGAACTTGATATTAGGGACAGTGGTATGAATTATCGTGCAGGTGATTTGCTCTATGTCATACCAGAAAATAAATCTCAGTTACTACTAGATTTAGCTATCTGGTTTGGTTATGAGGAAGTTATAAATATACTGAAAGGAAAAGAACTACGCTTATTAGGTAAATCATTACTTCGCATGTTAGCCCATAAATCAGATAACGAAGTGTTAAAAAATAATCTTAAAATACGTAATAAGCGTGCTTTGGCAGACTATCTTTATAGTCGTGATTTACTGGATGTATTACAGGAATGTGGTGAACCAGGGTTTATTTCATTAACTGAACTAACGGCTGCACTGCCAGATCAACAACCACGAGCTTATTCTATAGCCTCATGCGGAAAATATTATTCAGATGAACATAGTCCAACTCAAGTTAATTTATGTATAAGAGAAGTTGCCTACGAATATAATCTACGCCCTCATTTTGGCGCCGCAAGTCATGGTATAAGACATAATAGACCCGGCGGAACAATTAATGTGTTTATGCGTTCAAACCCTTCATTTCACTTAGAGTATGATTCGGACACCCCAATCATAATGATTGGGGCAGGGACTGGAATTGCCCCTTATATTGGTTTTTTACAACAAATTGAGCAACAAAAAATACAACCGGAAACCTTACTTATTTTTGGTGAACGTTATGAAAAACACGACTTCTTATACCAATCACAACTTGAAGAATGGTTAAACCAAGGTGTATTGAATCAACTGATTACTGCATTTTCCCGTGATCAAAAACAAAAATACTATGTTCAAGATGCTATTGTTAAACAAGGAGAAAAAATATGGTCTCTATTGAACAACAATGCAATTCTGTATGTTTGTGGAAGCAAAACCAACCTAGAAAAACCAGTAAACCAAGCGTTACTTCTTATTGTTAAGCAATATGGAAAACTATCGGTTAAAGAAGCTCATGATTATATGACTCAATTATTAGATAAGAATCGGTATCGCTGTGATTTGTATTAGACATTTGGACTGTTTGAATAAATATAGTTTCTGCACTTCAATTAAATTTAATTTGCAATGACACATTTCCAAACACAGTTCTTTTAACCCCATCCAGTGCAGAAAATGCTTCATGATAAACTTCATTCGCCAGATTTCTAACACCTAAATTAAAGGCAAATTTTACTTTTTTGCATATTCATAACGAATACCTAAGTAAGCATCTGCAGAAAAAAAGGAATTAACCCCTTCATTCTGGCTTACTTTTGGCCAGTCAGTAACATAACGTGCCTTTATCTTTATCCAAGGTTTCAAAGGTATAAAGGATAGTGTTTTTTTATAATGTGCGCTCAACTCAAGTGGGTTGCTATCAATTTCTGCAAATACATTATCTGCTTCAATATCATTGAGTCCTATATTAAACCCAGCTTCATAATCGCCTTCTTCAATAATGCCTGTACTGATTTCAAAGCCTTTATTGCTTACTTCACCCAAATTTTCGAAATACACCGAGGAGGAAAAGAAATCTTGTTCTCGGTCATCATATTCACCTATTGTAGGATTACATTTTCCTCCTTCAATACATTGTTGAAGCCCTTGAGGGTTAATCAATTTTCTACGAGAAACAGTTCCTAGATAGGAATCAAATTTGCTGTAAAACAAAGATGCTTTTGCAAACCAAGGATCACTTAAGTACTTCCAGGCCCATTCAAAATTATGTCCTTTTTCTGCATTTAATTCAGTTCCACCACCGATAAAATTATCAAATGAAAACCGTTCATACAAGGAGGGAAAGCGATAAGTTCTACTGTAGTTAAAGGATAAGTTTTGAGTTGATGTAACGCTGTAGATCATTCCAAATGCATAGGTTAAAGCATGGTCATCAATATCTTCTATCTTACCTGAAATGCCTACCAAATCATCTATAACATCTGTATTGTGTTGATCAATCAAGTGTTGTTTAGCTGTCCAGAAATTACCTCGTAACCCTGTCGTCAATACCCAGTCACCCCTCTCATAATCAAGATTAAAATAACCAGCATAGTAATCTTGATCAGCTAAGGTTTGGGTTTCTGCTTGATCTTGGGTAAACTCAGCTCCTATAGTTAAATCTATATCAGAACCCATATGAGAAATACCCTTAAGCTGAAAACTGTTGCTCTCTAATATGGTTTCATTTATTGCAAGTCCTTGAAACGTACCACGAGTAATCATTTGGTTTGAGTAGGTTAAATTTAACTGATCTAACACACTGACATCATTCAACTCATAACCAGCAAGATGTGATAGTCGATTAAAAGTATCATAAAAAAATACCTGTGATGTTGCTGCACCGTGGGTAAATGCAATATCCTTACCTTTATAGTTACCGTAGGCATAATATAGGCGGTGATGATCACTAAACTTATATTGCAACCTTGCTTGCCATAATTTATCACTAAAGCCCAAGTTTTTAACTTCATGCTCTGTTCCTTCACGCTCATCAAGCACATTGGTTCTTAGGATCGTTTCCTCTAATTTTTCTTTGTTCTTAACTTTATAGTTATTAGCAAATAAATCAGGTTAGCCCCCAATCCGTTCCATGCTCCAGAAAAAAGCGCACTGTGCTTGGTTTTTTCATAACCATCATCATAATTAAAAATATAACGACTTATTACTGAGTCATTATCAGGTAAGGGCTTAAGTTTAACATTTACCACATATCCTGCCACACCGGGTGCCTATATAACAGATGGGCTCCTTTTTATAACCTCAATTGAATCTACCCCTGCAATATCCAGTAAATTTAACTCACCGCCACCCGCGTGTGTCGTTCCTTGGTTTGACAATCGTACACCATCAATTACAGATTGAATTCAATCACCAGTGAACCCTCTAATTTCGACTTGTTTAGTAAATGTACCTTGTTCAACGATATGGACATTAGGTAGGTCTTTGATGGCCTGCTTGACATCACCAATAGATTCTTATTCTAGTTTTTCAGCAAAGACTTTATCACTGGTAAAACTACGGAAAAAATCGTCAGTTTGGTGCAGTTTCTGTCGATTTAAATCATTTCCGATAACTTCCATCGGAACTAACTCCATTGCCTTGCCTTGCTCTTCAGCAAGTAAGGAGGTTGTGATAAAAAAAAGCCTGATACACAAATTATCAGGCGAGACAGGAGACGCATAGTAAAATAATAAAAACAATTAATCTTATCAAAATGGCCAAGTTTCTGATTACTAATTGTCTAAAATTAGTAATCATCATTGGTCAAAATTATCGAATAAAAAAACTGGCAGAAAAAAATACACTACCAGTTATAAGGAGCACATTACACTATTGATATATCCAAGAAGATCCTGGTACGTGGTCGACTGTTTCCAGTCGATTTTCTCTATCTACTTCGCCGGCTAATAAATACCATTGATGACCGCCGGGGTCTGCTCTTAGCGCAAATAAATTACCTATACCCGCTAACGGAATTCCTGTGGTGCGACCAAATGTAGATGTTATTGCGCTTGTAGTTGATTTATTCACATTCCCTAACGTAATATTACGAGTAAGGTTTTTCAAAAGGTTAGTTGATCCATCCCATGCCAATACTTCGCCTTCGTTAATACCATTGCCTCTTTTTGCTGAGCGAGTGACATAGGTTCGTCCGGATAACTTAGAAGTAGCTTTTAGATCACTAAGTGAATGTGTATGTAATGTGTATTGATGAGAAGTCCCTTTTCCACCTTCTGCTGCAAGTAAACTAATATAAAGGTTGTCATTAACTGCAAAAGGGGCAATCCGGCGTGCGGTAAAAAACTTTAATTTAGGTATATTATAAGATGAAACATCTAGATTCGGTGCTCCAGTCGTTCCAGTATTTAAATAACCATATTCCAAAGAAGAACAGTAATATCCTTTCTCATCAGGCTTACAACTACCTTTGGCACTCTCTCCGTCATAATTACCTATTTCAAGTAATAGTCGATTATTAGATACAGCAATTAGATTGACATGGCCTTCTGCTTTTTCATTATCTGAATTATCATACATCGTACCTTTGTATAGTGCGTGGGGTATATGTAATATATTACCTGTATATGTCGCTTGTGTAGCCGCATGACTCAAAGAACAACTTAATGCTAACGAAGTTAGTAGAATGTAGGATAGTTTCATGATACTAATCTTTTAATGAGAATGATTATCATTATTAACTAACTTTATTGTATTTGCAACCTTTACTTTATTTAACCTCCAACACCTCACTCCTTTACTTAAGGAACCTCTGATCAAGTCCAATTATTTTTAGCTTGCTAAAAACAGCCGATATTTTCCACGAAGATCGGTGCAATAGAGTGACTATTACGTCTCACTTCGTGGAAAATAGCGACCGTTTTTTCTGCGCTAAATTCTAATCAACTTAATCAGAGGTTCCTTAACAAATTAAATCTCTTTTTTTAGCTAATCCAGCGCGCCATTACCTACCTCTAAACAATTAGATAAAGAAGCATATGAAATGAGCAATAATCAATTTACTGACCAAATAAACCTTGCTAAAAGCAACTTTTTAAACAAATAAATGAACAGAAAAAAGCCTGATTGTTAGAGCTGGATTAAATGGACTGTTCAGACTCATTTGTTAATTGAAAAAACTGGGGCGATGTGATTTGACTTGTAATGTTTGATATTAACTCACGGGGTTATAAGTACCCAAGTTAATTAATTTAACTTGGGTACTTAATACCTTTCAAAATAGTTTTCAGCCCCAAGTCGCTTAATTAGAAAAGGGATAAATAATTTGGTAAAAAAAAGTGGTATAAGTAGATTTCTTAACCATAAGTTAAATGTTGTACTAGGTAGAAATGATGCCGTATTTTTAACTGCCTTTTCTTGCATTTTTTCTACATGCGGACGTAAATCTGACTCATATGATTCAAATGCTTTTATATACTCTCCCTCTGTTTTTGCTAGTTTTTCAGCCAAAACATAAGCACCCGTCATTGCCATAGATGCACCTTGCCCAGACAGTAACGTAATACAGTAAGCTGCATCTCCAAGTAAAGCAATTCTACCTTTATGCCATGTCCCCTTTATTCTTATTTGCGAAACCTCTTCAAAAAACAATGTGTTTTTACTTTTAGCTTGATCAATAATTTCAGGGACGGGAAAATTAAAATTCTTGAATTTATGACTTATAATTTCCAGTTTGTTTTCGGGTTTTAACTGCTCATAGTGCTTTGACTTGAAGACAAAAAGACTGATATATTTATTCGTTGATAATGCGTAACTCATAAGTTGTTTTTTAGGGGAAATCATTGAATAAAACTCTCTTTTCTTTATATCCAACGGTACATTATGCTCAAATCCTGCAATATAATAACCAAGATAATATTGATTCACTTCAGATTCAGTATAAATAAGTTTTCTTGTATTTGAGTGAATACCATCCGCACCAATCAATAGATCAAAATTCTCATACTTACCATCCTCAAAAATGATATGAACACCACTTTTAGTCTCAGAAATACGTTTAATAGATGTTGAGTATCTGATGTCTACGTTATTTTTTACTTTTTCATAAAGCACATCAATCAGATCTGTTCGCAAGAAATTAAAAAACTTTCCTGCCAACGATTCTCGTAAATTGCTTAAATTAATCGTATTACTTTTTTTATTTTTATGGGTAAATTGTTTTACAAAACAAGAATGATGATCTTTTCTCTTTAAATCATCAATGATTCCCATTTGTTCAGCAACATAAATACCTGAAGAAAAGAAGTCAATCATATAACCACCATCCCTTAGTGATGCTGATTTTTCGATAATGACAGGTTCAAAACCTTCTTTTTTCAAAAAGTAAGCAAGTGTTAAGCTACCAATACCCGCCCCAGAAATGAGTATTTTTTTATTCTTCATCAGATTTTATTGCTCTTGATGAGGAATTAAGCCACTCCCAAGCCTTTTTAGACTCTTCTGCCTCAAAGTGACGCTCTTCAATTCCCATCATCTTTGCAAACTGACTATCGATAGCCACAAGCCATTTCCAAACCCAACTCTCACTGACAAGAGCAACCTTTTCAAATTTTTTATAATTCTTAAAAATCCACTTTACATCTTCTATACCAGCCCATGTTCCCCATGAGGTATTCTCCCCTAAGATAACCATGACGGAGATTTTATCTTTTTTTTCTAAAATTTTATCAAATCGGGCAATCCACTCGTTTTCCTCCTCAAGAGTGACTTTATCAGTAATTTCAAAAGCCAATACATTTTCATTACTTTGTGCTAATTCTTTAATCATTTTGGAGCCCTCAAGTTTAATAGATCAACATGACCAACTAGTCATAATAAAATATTAATGCTAAACTAAGAGAAAAGCAAGACATAAATGACTATTTGGTCATTTTTAATAATTAAGTGACTTTATGCCAAAAATTGTAGACAAAGCACAAATGCGTCAAGCGATCCTTAGTGCCTCATTAAAAGCATTTTTAATTGATGGTATTCACAAAACGACGATGGATAAAATTGCTAAAAAAGCAGGTATTGCAAAAGGGACATTGTATCTATACTTCAAATCAAAAGAGGAGTTGATTGAAACAATCACAAAGCAATATTTTGAGAAACTAAAAAGTAAACTTATCCCTCAACAGTTCTTTGATACACCCGATAGTTTACTTGAGCATATAAAGAAATCACTTTGTATCAATGAAGATGAAAGCCAGTATATTGCCGTTATTATTGAAGTTTTTGGTGCAAGTTTTTCTTCATCAGTGCTAAGGGAAAAACATAGCTTATTTCTTATGGAAGTTTCTAACTTTTACGAGAAAAACCTTCAGGCTTTGCGTGATAACAAACTTATAAATAAAGATATAAACCCTAAAAATTTTAGTAGGCTATTGATTAGTTTGATGGATGGAATCATATTTCATCAATATCTTTTTCAAACAGAAAATTCTAATCAACAACAAATGATAAATGACGTGATCGATTTGTTTGAATGTGGTTTGAGCTTGCCGCGTTCAGGTTGCAAGTGAACCACCTACTAAATTTATTCCAGATTTCTGAGCAAAATTCTCGGCTGGTGCTTCCTATTTTAACAATTTTCTTGGACGTGAATTTAATAAAAATTCTATCTCGCCTATTTCCTTTTTTGTGATCTTCGATAGATCTGTTTTTTTAGGTAAAAAACGCCTAATGAGTCCGTTGATTTTCTCAACTAACCCTTTTTTCCAACGGTGGTATGGCTGACAAAAATAGGTCTGGATATTCATAGCTTTTTAAGCTTCTCATGATACTTAAACTCAATTCCATTATCCATGGTGATACTTTGTCAATTTTGTTTTAAAGCATTTTAATGCTTTCTCCATCGCTTCATTTGTAACTTCAGCTCCTCGGTTCTCTGCATGTTTATACTGACATATTGTGACTGATAGCCATAAAATTTTTCAAATAAGAAAGGAAAGTGCCTTAAAATTTATATACTTCGGGTCTTAAAAAAATATTACAAGGTGTAATAATTATTTTTCAATCTTATGCTCCTCGCACAACGGTACAACAACGATCGATAAGAAAAATTACTGCAAGTTTTTCAAATAGACGGATCAAGATTCATTGTCCATTTATTTGGGTATGGCATTTCTCTTAATTTTCTTTCCACCCGTTCCTCAATCACAATATCAGTGTCTGCACGGACAAAATAGTTAAACATATCTTCACTAGGTAAGGCCCAAATATAAGTTGCTTTATAAAAAAAATGTGAAATAAAGGGTTGCATTTCAATAGAAAATGAGTCCCTGAACATCACCAAGTTTGTCTGTTGTGAGGAACAAATTGAAACTTGAACATTTGTTTTTAATCTATTTTTTTCCCGCCACTTTAATGATTTGTTTTGGAGCTTTATACAAGGCAGTTCTTTCTCATCGTAAGATGGTCCATAGGCTTCATTTTTAATCGCTCCCCCAAGGTGTCCTGCTAGATCCAGTTTTCGTTTATGGCGATGCGTCCAATGATCAAAATCTGATGCAACGACCTTAGCTGGGTATCCCATTTTATTTAGTTTATGTGCCAATGTTTTTTGCGCAACAGCTGCACCTATGCGGTTCCAATGCGTATCTTTTTTCCAATAGAGTAAATTATGTTTTTTTGCCTCAAGTAAGGCGGGGCGTAAATCAAGAAAATTGACTTCAGTATGTCGTGCTAGATACTTTGTCAATTGATCAAGCCGTGATTGATCATGTTTTTTAACGATATGATCGGGCAAATATTCGCTATAAATAGTGTGCTTATTGGGAGCAATAACAAATAAATAATCAATACCTTTTTTAGCTAAATATTTTTGTCTTACAATTAAACTATCACCCCATATTTTTAATTGTTTTTTGGTAAATAATTCTGTGTTTTGAAAATCCTGGATCGTCCGTTCATTAGCATAAAACAACCAATCTTTTTTTCCTAATACCAAGGTGTCTTGGGGGGGGGTATTTAAGCTTAGGAGAACTTTTGAATATTGTTTAACCAACCAGTTTCGCGCCCCCATATGATCCCGCATGTACCGGTCAAAACGTGATGAAAATTTACGGAGTGACTTTATATCTGTAGGTAAGTCAGGAAACTTTGCAAGACTACGTTTTTCTAAAGAAGCATCCTGGGAAGTTAATACAGATGCTATACCTGGATAAACAAGGACAAGAAAAAATAATAAAGAAATAAGGCGAAAAAACAACTCTGGTTTATAACTCATATTTTGCTCAAAACCTGAAATAGATAAATGGGTTATAGGTATTAGCTGCAATGGATGCAAAGCAGCAAAGGGTTAAAAAGGACAGGTACACTGTTGTTGCCAAGTTATGTCCAATTGCCAAAGAAACACTTGTCTTTAAATTGGGTGCCCATAGTTGATTTATCCATCTTTTATTGAGGTTTGACCAAATTGGTGTGGCCAGAACAATCCCAAGAATCAAACAGATAAATACATGCTCTGTCAGATAGTAAGTCAAAGGGTAGACAGTTTTTGATTTGATAGGATTAAACATTGTTTGCAAAAAAAACCATGCACTTGAGATAGTCTCGGCACGAAAAAAGACCCAGCCGACCATTATTGCTAGTAGTGCATATCCATGTTGTAATAATTTAGTTTGTTGTGACATAAATTTTCCTAGCCCCATTCTTTCAATCATTAAAAAGCAGCCATGAAACAACCCCCAGATAATAAAATTCCAACTAGAACCATGCCATAAACCACAGAGAAAAAAGACTGTGAGCAAATTAACATAGGTTCTGATAGAGCCTTTTCGGTTTCCACCTAAAGGAATGTATAAATAATCTCTAAACCAACTGGAAAGTGAAATATGCCAACGACGCCAAAACTCTTGAATTGACCGAGAAATATAGGGATAGTTGAAATTTTCTAGGAAACGAAACCCAAACATGCGACCTAAGCCGATAGCCATGTCACTGTACCCAGAAAAATCAAAATAGATCTGTAAGGTGTAACAGAAAATACCTAGCCACGCCGTCCCCATGGATAGGTCATCAGCTGCCAAAGAAAAAATTTGGTCTGCAACAGCACCGAGTGGATTTGCTATCAGCATTTTTTTAGCTAAGCCATAAACAAATCGTTGTGTTCCGCTAAAAAAAAGTGAGAAGGAAACGACGCGGTGGCGAATTTGTTCTGCCACATCGTGAAAACGAACAATAGGTCCAGCAATAAGTTGTGGAAATAACGATATATAAAGTGCCAGATCAAATATATTTTTTTGAACCTTTGCTTCTTTTTTATACACATCAATAACATAAGACATTGCTTGAAAGGTAAAAAAAGAAATCCCGATAGGTAAAGGAATCTGTGCCAGAGTTATCGTTTTTAGAGATAGCTCACTTAGAAGAATATTGATGTTATCAGTAATAAAATTGGCGTATTTAAAACCAATTAAAATCAATAGATTTGATGTGATTGCTATGCCTAAAACTATTTTCCTGGATTTATCTGGTTTATTTGGCTGCACAGCCAAACCAAAACCATAATTAATAAAGATGGAAAACAACATGAGTAAAACGTAATACAGTTCTCCCCAAGCATAGAACAGAAGGCTTGCCACAAGTAATAAGTTATTTCTGGCTTTATCTGGAAACAGATAATAAAGACTTAAAACAATGGGTAAAAAGAAAAATAGAAAAGCGGGGGAGGAGAATAACATATTTGCTGAATAACCTACTTTTTAAGTTAAAAATCAATTGGTTATAACCATCATTCAGTAGCTTTACTGAAACAAATTTTTGAATAAAATAATCTTCTAAAGAAGACATGTATTAGTTCTTATAGTTCAATACAATTAACTTAAGGAATCTCTGATCAAGTCAGAAACTTTGTTCCAAAAGGAACTCAACTGATTTTTTTAAAATTTTCTCATTTTTTATTCTAAACTACCTTCTTTTTACAGCTATTTTTGTCCAAAATTCGATTTTATCGAGTTTTGAACGGATTTATCCAGCGGGCTTCCTTCTTAATAGATAGAGGTTTGCCAACCCAAGCAAAATAAACACCTGAGCTCGATTCTTTTCCAATCCCTTATAGCGGACTTTACGGTAACCAAACTGACACTTAATCACTCTAAAGCCTGGCGTGCCATCCTCGCTACATATCACCTTGGAACATCCATGTCCAAAGACTCATTCCGCTCGGGCGAATTAATAGAGTGCCACGATTCGTCCAGTTTCAACTGCACACAATTGCGTCGTTCGCAAAACAGAGCCGCTTCGTTTTAAAGGCTATCTCATTGACTTAATGACTTCTTTTTTTGGGAGGGTTTAGTCTTTCCTTCGCGTACTATCACACAAGTTGAATTAACAAATTTTTCTGACTCCTATCCCAGATTAATCATCACTCCACTCGCACTCAATTCCCTGATTTTCATCAGATAATATTTGTAATTGTAATAATTTATTATTAGAATAATTAGTTTGAATAAGAACATTAACAAGGTTAATCAAACGATTATGTTTCCTCTACTTATCTCAAAGAGTATAGTTATATTGAACAGTAACTATTAATAATTATTGAGCTAAAATCGGCTTGGTAAATTATTCATACTTAATCAAGTTTTAATTATAATAATACTTTTTTCAAAAATAAAAAATTTATGCTCAAATTTTATTTACCTAAATATTTAACTAAGGAGGATCTCAATGATTCGATTAATAAGTATTTTTTTGTTAGTAGCTGTGGCTAATTCAGCCATAGCGTTAGATAGTTTTGATAAGGGCAAACTGGGAACTGTACCTGATAATTGGAAAGCTGGTATCACTGGAAAAGGTGTTTCAAATTGGACTCTAGAAAAAGACAGTTCTGCGCCGAGCTCCCCTTTGGTTTTAAACCAGTCAGGAATAGGTGAGTTTCCTTGGTGCGTAAGAAAAGATAGTCATTTAGCCGATGGCTTTGTTGCCGTTAAATTCAAGGCTATTTCAGGTCGTGAAGACCAAGCTGCCGGCATAATTTGGCGTTGGAAAGACGCTAATAACTACTATGTCGCTCGCGCTAATGCTCTGGAAAATAATATATCCATTTACTATGTAAAAGATGGGCAACGTAATACCCTTCAATATGCAGATGTACCTGACGGATTACTCGTGAAACAAAATAAATGGCAAAGTTTTAGGGTTGATTTTAAAGGTGAACGTATTATTGTAAGTTTTGAAGGAAAAACTATCATCGATATTATGGATGACCACATAAAAAGAGAGGGAAGTATTGGCCTTTGGACTAAATCAGACAGCATAACATCTTTTGATAATTTTACTTATGGTGAAAAATAGAGGGTAAAAATGAACAAAAAAACCATTTTTTTATTGATTAGTCTTACACTTGTTATAACCCCATTCGCTAAATTAATGGCTAATGAGGTCGTTGTTTATACCTCAGTAGATGATGTTTTCGCACGGCCTATTGCAGAAAATTTTGAAAAAGAAACAGGGATAAAAGTTAAGCTGGTCACAGATACGGAAGAAACTAAAAGTACTGGCTTGTTAAACCGGTTAATTGCAGAAAAAAAACGTCCTAGAGCCGATGTTTTTTGGAGTGGTGACCCTATTCGAGCTGCCATTTTAAAATCAAAAGATATTTCTTATCCCTATCAATCTCCAGCAGCTAAAGATTTACCCGCTATGTACAGTGATCAAGAAAGTCACTGGACAGGGTTTTCTTCTCGCGCCAGAATTATTCTTTATAACAAAAATCAAGTCAAAAAAGGAGAAGAACCAAACTCAATTATGGATTTATTAAATCCTGATTATAAAGGCAAGGTATGCATAGCAAACCCCCTTTTTGGAACAACCTCTATGCATGCTGCTGCAATATTTGTTTCATTCGGTGAAAAAAAAGCCAAACAGTTTTTTGTAGATCTTAAAAATAATGGGCTAAAACTTCTCTCCTCTAATGGAGAAGTAAGACGGCGTGTTTCAGCGGGTGATTGTGCCTATGGAATTACTGATACGGATGATGCATACACTGCACTTAGAGATGGGAAGCCTGTGGGTGTTATCTTTCCAGATAAAAAAGGATTTGGCACTCTAATTGTCCCTAATGCAACCGTATTAATTGCGAATGCACCCCATCCTGACTCAGCCAAAAAATTTATTGATTATCTTCTTTCTTCAAAAACCGAGGAAGCACTGGCAAAAGGAAACGCAGCACAAATGCCACTTCGTCCACAGGTGATAGGCCCCAAGCATTTTCCGTCTTTAAAAGAATTGCAACCGATGATAGTTAATTACAGCAAGCTTGCTGATACACTTGAAACTATATCAAAAGGGTTCTTAAGGGAATGGGTAGGGAGTTTTTAGATCAATGTTTGCGAGGGCTCTTAATCCCTCCATGCTTTTTCTTTTAAATCACTTAAATCACATTTCTCCGCAGGAGCGTGTTTTACCAGCGATAAATCCACTTTAAAAGGCTAAATACGCTCCTGCACAAGAAACTATCACTGTTAATTTAATCGCAGTCACTTGGAATAAGGGAATTATCAAAACAATCATAAAAATGAACAATCACTTTAAAGCACTTACCCTTAAAGTAACAGGTGCTAAAAAACTTGTTAAAATCGAAACGATTCAAAGTCTCTGGAGCGGCTATGGTGAGATTGTACGTTATGGCTTAGAAGGTAGTGATTATAAAACAGTTGTTGTTAAACATGTCAGCCTGCCAGATGAAACTCAGCACCCCAGAGGTTGGAATACTGATTTATCTCATCAGCGGAAAATAAAATCTTACCATGTAGAAATGGCTTGGTACCAACAATGGAGCCAACAATGTTCTACTATGTGTCAAGTTCCACATTGTTTAGCTGTTGAATCTCGGCAAGATGAAATGTTTATCTTACTGGAAGATTTAGATAGCTCGGGGTTCCCTGTTCGTCATTCACAAGTATCAGAGAAAGAGGTCAAAACATGTTTATCTTGGTTGGCAAGTTTTCATGCAATATTTATGCATCAGCAACCAGAAAATTTATGGGAAGAAGGAACGTATTGGCACTTAAAAACTCGCCCTGATGAATGGCAAGCTTTACAAGATAAGCCACTTAAAAAATCAGCAGCTGCAATTGATCAGATACTACGAGACAGTCCTTTTCAAACCTTTGTCCATGGTGATGCAAAATTAGCTAACTTTTGCTTTGCTACCGATGGGGAAAGGGTAGCTGCTGTCGATTTCCAGTACGTTGGTGGTGGGTGTGGTATGAAAGATGTAGCTTATTTTATAGGAAGCTGTCTAGATGAAAAACAATGTCAGCAACAAGAAACTAAGTTATTAGATTATTACTTTGATGCGTTAAAAAAAGCCATCGCCATTCATCACAAAATGATTGACCCAAATGATGTGGAAAAAGATTGGCGACCTTTATAC
Source organism: Methylococcales bacterium (assembly GCA_023145835.1). Classification (GTDB taxonomy): domain Bacteria; phylum Pseudomonadota; class Gammaproteobacteria; order Methylococcales; family Methylomonadaceae; genus QPIN01. Next base: position 1,881 of record JAGLDH010000030.1, on the reverse strand, counting down.
CCCATTGCTTGGACTGATTTTCATCGTTTTATCAAGGGTTGGAGTCCAGGACACTGGAAAATCAATAGTTATAGTGAACAAATAGCCCGAGATGTCATTTCTCAATCATCCAAAAGTGCAAGGAAATAAAGCTAATGCAACTTAGTACAAGTGATTTATACCTACTTAGCCAATGCGCCATCTCAGCAGCTTTTCAAGCGGGTCAGATAATTGCTAATTTTGAACGTGATAAATTAACAGTCAACACCAAGCAGGCTGGCTCTAGTTTAGCCTCTCAAGTTGTAACTGAGGTTGATCATTTAAGTCAGGCCATTATTCTACAAAACCTTCTACCGAGTTGCGAAATCTATGACTTAGCATTACTAACTGAAGAAAGTCCTGATGATGGAAGTCGTTTAGAAAAGGACTACTTTTGGTGCATTGACCCTTTAGATGGCACGTTGCCTTTTATAGAGGGTGTGTCTGGCTATTCCGTTTCTATCGCTTTAGTTTCACGAGAGTCCGTTCCCACTATCGGTGTTATATATGACCCAGTAGAACAAATACTCTACCATGCTGTAAGAGGTACAGGTGTTTTTCGTAATGGAAAGCCATGGCAACAACCCCAACAGCCACTGAATAAATCACCCGCATTAACGTTTATGTCTGATCGTAGTTTTGCAAACCATCCACAATATAGTGAGGTGCTTATAGAGCTTGAAAAAATTGCAAAAACATTGGGCTATAAAGAGATTGAGGTTATTCAACAAGCTGGTGGTGCAATAAACGCCTGCTGGGTGTTAGAAAAATCACCTGCCTGTTATTTCAAATTCCCATGTGAACATCCTGGCGGTGGAGGGCTTTGGGACTTTTCTGCTTCTGCTTGCCTATTCAATGAAATGAATGCAATCGCCAGCGATATCTATGGACAAACTTTAGATTTAAATCGAGCCGATTCTATCTTTATGAATCACCGAGGCGTTTTATATTCATCTAGTGATGTCTTGGCTGAATTAATTGTTGGGTTATACAAGAATTTAAAACTTAGCTAATATGTTTTCCCTAGAAATCTAGTGGGTAACGGTCTGCATCATATGATGAAAAAGCTTACTTTTAGTATCCTTTTTATTGTAAATTTAGCACAGTAGTTCGTTCTTTATTTCGAATATTCATACTCTAATTGTGATTAAGAATATTATCTTTTTAAATAAATAATATCTCTTAATTTTTGTTCAAATTTTATAAATCATTTCTTTTCATCAGGTAAGCATCTGAAAGCATTATATTTAAATTAAAAAATAAGAGTTCCTATGAACTAATTCATAGGTGTCTAGTCAATTTATCTGTATCGTATAAATTGTTACTAGTTAAGTTTTATTTATTTTTAATTTAAAAGGGCTTATAAAATATGAAGAAAATATTCTCACTTATTCCATTTTTTTTTTTTAATTCTGCGATAGCTAATGTCGAAATTTCAGCAGATATTGAAAAAAATGATTTAATATTAAGTCTGAGCAGTGATAAAGGAGATATTCATAAAAAGGGACACATTCAGTTTTTTATTGATGCTGATAACGATAGCAAAACTGGATATAGTAGTGGCAATATTTCAGGAGCTGATTATCTATTAGAAGATAATGAACTTTACATTTCCACATCAAATTCTGATGACTGGAGCTGGAAATATCTTCTTGACATTGAATTATACGGTAAAGAAATGCCATTCTATATGGATAGGATGATCGATTTGAACAATATATCCATTAATAAAAAATCAACAATAAAAGTGGGAACATATGCATTAACCTCTAAATGGGTAGTCGTTAAAAACTATCATGGATCTACTATGAAAAAATTTACTCTTGGAGGAAGTAGCTCTCCTGAGCCTACTCCTGAGCCTAC
>JAGLDH010000003.1 GCA_023145835.1 Methylococcales bacterium | reverse complement strand
GGCTCTCAACGTTTGGCGGAAGATTCTTACTAATCAGGTAAAGTAATGCTTTAATAGATCATAAGTTATTGAATTTATTTAATATTATTTTTTATGAATCAACTTGTTCAGAGGTTCCTTAAGGAATGACTAATTAAGCCAATTAGAATTTAGCGCAGAAAAAATAATTGGACTTGATCAAAGGTTTCTTAATTCTTATTTCAAAACTTATTTAGTAGTAAAAGTAATTGCAGAAGTGCTACCTTTAGCAACTGACACATCTGTTTGATTAATTTCTAACAAATATTTCGTTTTAGGTTCTAAAGTAACACTCTCAATTTTTATAGTTTTAGAACCATTACTTTCAATTTCATATTTAATATCATTACTAAAGAAAACTTCTTTTTTATTATTTAGTTTAGTAATGGAAATAGTCATTGGCTTTTCTGAGTAAACAGTAATATTCGGATTAAGACTTACATTAATAGCGTTACGAGCAGGAGAAGTTATTTTTGGAAAAGCAGGATAGCGTCCATCTTTAACATTAAAAGTAATTTCACCCTTTTTTTGTTCAGTTGGATTGGAATCAAAATAATAATTTCCTTTTAAACGATAAGCTCCTCTCAGTAAATAAGGCTCCATGCTAGCAAGATCGCCATCAATAAAGATCTCGATTTGATTAGAGTCTTTTATATTAACATTAGATAACACTGTATTATCAGGCGTAATCAAACGAACATTTGATAACTTGATTTTTTGGTCAACATCAACCACTAATTGAAATGTTCCTATATCAAGCATAGAATTGTTATGCTTGTACCTTGACATTCCTACATACAGTAAATTGAATTGATCTATAGTAACGAGTTCAATATTAGAATAGTCACTCTCTTCCTTATTAGCATTATATGCTTTAATAGCCACATAATAGGAAGCACCTAAAAATAAAGTTGCATTTTGGCTTCTAACATTTCCTTTATCTAGCTTTTCAATAAAATTAGCGCCTAAAAAAGGGCTCGGAGTATAATATAGAGTATACCCAGTGGCTTTATTTACCTTTGTCCAAGACAAATCTACTTTTAAGCCATCAACTGTGGCTTTAAGAATAGGCGCCTCTGGTGGAGCTGAAAAACAAGCTGTAGAAAATAAAACAAAAAAAATAGTAAAAGCCAAGGTATGGTTTACCATTCTTCTCTTATATAAAGTAATTACGCTATTCATTTTTTCCCTGTTTTAGCAGATATAAATCAAGTATTGCACGCTAATGGATGGTTTGATTAAAACAAGCCGAATCACTATTAATAACGACTCCAGCCCATCCCCCCTTATATAAATATAGTACAGATTCTTATCAAGTGATCAATTTAACAATAACTAGTACTTTTCTTTCTTGCTATTACACTAATTATAAATAGGTAGAGGTATATCTTAGTAAGAAATTATTATTGATCCGAATCAACCCTATCACCTCTTTAAACAACATACCTAGAATGAGCACAAATACAGAATATTAAATTTCAAACAGCTAAGCGAATAGCGAATAACCTACTATTATAGTAAACTATATAGACCTAACATGAGCCTCAAACAACAATGAAAACAGCTGAAAACGTACATCAACATGAAATCGAAAAATTTGGATCACAAGCTGAGCGCTGGTGGGATCCTCAAGGCGAGTTTAAAACCCTACACGATGTTAACCCATTAAGGCTTCGATTTATTCAAGATTACGCTACCTTACAAAGTAAGCGGGTTATTGATGTGGGTTGCGGCGGTGGAATACTAACCGAAGGATTAGCAAGCCAAGGAGCCGATGCTTTAGGGATTGATTTAAGTGAAGATCTAATTGATATTGCTGAACTCCATGGAATAGAGTCAGGAATTAGTGCTAATTATAAAAAAATTAGTGCTGAAATAATTGCTGAGGAAGAGCCCGCCAGCTTTGATCATGTGACTTGTATGGAAATGCTAGAACATGTACCTGATCCTGCATCAATCATTTCAGCTTGTGCAAAATTGGTAAAGCCAGGCGGTATGGTCTTCTTTTCAACTCTAAACCGTTTACCTAAAGCTTATTTATTGGCAATTGTTGCGGCAGAACATGTACTAAAAATGGTTCCCAAAGGGACTCATGAATACAAAACCTTTATTAAACCATCAGAACTTAGCCAATCAGCCAGAAATGTAGGTCTTGAATTACAGGGTATTACTGGCATTGAATACAATCCATTTAATAAGCGATTTAGTCTAGGTAAAGATATTGATGTTAATTATATTGTTGCATACAAGCGACCAGAATAAACCCTATGTCTTCAAAGTTTAACTTAACCTGCGTATTATTTGACTTAGATGGTACTTTGGTTGATACAGCCCCTGATCTTATCGCCAGTTTGAACAAAGCACTTAAAAAACATGGTTTTGAAACTGTTTCTAGCAGTCAAGTAAGGCCTTTTATTTCTTATGGTGCTCCTGCTATGATCAAAAAAAGTATCGATCTAGATGATGAGCATATCCATAATAAAATACTAGAAAGTATGCTTATGTTTTATCAAAATAATATAGCTGAATATAGTACCTTCTTTTCTGGGATGACAAACACGCTGAGTACCATAGAGTCATTAGGTTTAAAATGGGGTATTGTTACTAACAAGAGAGAGCGATTTACTAATCCTTTAGTTGCTGCCTTAAATCTAACTGATCGAGCCGCTTGTATAATCAGCGGGGATACAACAGCAAACCCCAAACCACATCCTGAACCTATGTTTACTGCTTGTAACCAAGCTAACGTTAAACCGGAGGAATGTGTTTATATTGGGGATGCATTGCACGACATTGATGCAGGTAAAAATGCAAACATGAAGACTCTTGCTGCAACCTATGGTTACCTTAAACCAGATGACAGCCCAAACGACTGGGGTGCTGATGCACTGATAGAATCACCCGAACAATTAAAATCATGGATAACAGCAATATGCCATTAAAAGGTCAGACCATATTAATAACGGGAGCCGGAGGGGGGCTTGGAAGCACAGCAGCTCTTGCACTAGCCAAACAAGGTGCTCATATTATTCTCTTAGATAAAAGCATACCTAAATTAGAAAAAATATATGATGCCATTCTTGAAGTTAAGGCAACTGAACCTACTATCTATCCTTTTGATCTTGCTGGAGCATCAGAAGTACAATATGAAGAATTAGCCGTTACAATCAATAACACCTATAGCTCTCTTCAAGGGCTACTTCACTCAGCTGTTGAGCTTAGTGCATATACACCTGTAGAAATACATGAAACTAAAGACTGGGGTCATACACTAAATGTAAATTTAAATGCGGCCTTTTTATTAACTCGTGTTTTACTGCCTGTTTTACAAAAAAGTGAACACTCATCGATTGTATTTACCAGCGACTCTACTGCAAGAGAACCTAAAGCTTATAGTGGTGCTTATGGTGTATCAAAAATTGCCTTAGAAGGTTTTTCCAAAATTCTTTCTGAAGAATTAGAATCTTCACAAAAAATACGAGTTAATACTCTCATCCCAGGCCCAGTAAACTCACCTCTTCGAAAAAAATTATTTCCAGCAGAAGATAAAAGTAAATTACCTGCAATGGATAGTCTTAATAATGTCTACACCTATCTCTTTAGCTCAGAAAGTATAGGTATTTCCGGGCAAAGAATTAATGCCCAAACATTTAATAAGTAACAATAAAATGTCTGAAAGAGAATCTATAATCTTATCCCGCGATGTTAATATCGTGATGATCCCCGATGGAAATCACGGTACATTAAGTAAAGGTAGTGAAGTCACTATTCATCAATCACTAGGTGATAACTATACAGTCGTTACAGATCACGGGCATATGGTACGAATTTCTGGAATAGATGCTGATGCTCTAGGAAAAAAGCCTCATACCTTACAAACCTTAGTTTCAGAAACAGATGCAAAAGCCGTTGAAAAAAACTGTTGGGAAGTCATGAAAACAGTTTATGATCCCGAAATACCTGTCAATATAGTTGACTTAGGGTTAGTCTATCTATGTAAGGTAGAACCTGCTGAAAATGGGCATGACGTCTATGTACAGATGACTCTTACAGCACCAGGCTGTGGAATGGGGCCTGTTATTCAGGGGGATGTAGAACAAAATATTCGAGCACTATCAGGTGTAAACTCTGTCAATGTTGAAGTTGTTTTAGACCCACCGTGGAGTAGGGAAATGATGTCAGAAGTTGCCCAAGTTCAATTAGGATTATTTTAACAATAATTCTATTCAATAGTGCTAACACTGTACTTAGTTAGCAATCTATATATGGTTCCAGGTTGGATTTTTACATTATCAGCTGTCGCATTGGCAATTTCAACACATAAAAAATGTTTGTAGTCATCTTTTTCTAAATCTTTAATTTTTTCAGATCCTTTGTCCCAAGGGTTCCAAACGACAACATTTTTATTTCCTGATGAACTTATTTTAATTTTTCGATTAAATACAGGGTCAAATAGTGTCAAGTCATTTTTGACATCAATATGGATATGATCCGTTTCTTCAGAAATTGTTATTGCCCCAATCTGACAGACTTTAATAAAATTTTCAGACTTATTTAGATATTCAGTTTTTTCTAATCCTAAAACTTTGACTTGGGTAGCATCACCCACGTTAAAATAAGTATGCAACGCTTCAGTCATAGGAAAAGCTTTGTTACCTGTATTTTCAGTAAACAGTTCAAGAGTAAGGGACTCTCCTATAGTAATATCTAATGTCAGGCTGAAAGAATAAGTCCAAAGCGCCTTAGTTTTCTCAGTACCCAAAAATCTAAGTTTTATTTTTGTATCACCATCATCTAAGATATCAACAGAAGAAACAGACCAATAATTATCCCGAACAAAACCATGATTAGGAAGGTTTGGGGTATCAGAAGCTCCAAACCAAGGCCAACAAATTGGAATCCCTCCTTTAATGGATTTACCTTCCTGAAAATACGCATTTTCACTGATGAACATAAAATCTTCAATTTCATCAACAGGTTTAAATGATAATACCTGACCTGCATAAATAGAAACTAAAGCCGATGCTTTTTTGTTACTCACTTTAATAAGAGGTAATCCCCCCTTCCCTTCAATAAAAACAACTTCATTGGCCACGCCAAATTCATCATTTAAATTATGAATATTTATTGTATCTATCAATTTATATTAGCTTTAGTTTACATAAGAAACCTCGAATCAAGTCCAGTTATTTTTAGCTTGATAAAACTGTCGCTAAATTCTAATCGACTTAATCAGAGGTTCCTTAAAAATAATAGTTCCAACAGAATAAATCTGAACTGTATTTAGAAGAATAATAAAAGCCTAATTAACGACCTTCATAATCACTCTTCATAATCGTTATTGTTGGTTTATATATATCTTTTTTTGCTTTTCTTAATTGATAAATATCATTCATTTGATTCATTTCGTTATAGCGTACATTTAAGTCTTTAAGAAGACCTGTTTCTAACGTATAAATACATCCATGGACACTTAATTCTGTATTATTACGCCAAGCTCGTTGAACAACAGTGGTATGACAAATATTTTGTGCTTGCTCAATAACATTTAGCTCGCATAACCTATTAAGCCGCTCTGTTTTATCACTAATCTTCAGTAACTCTTCTTCGTTTTTTTGGTGTACATGTTTAATATGACACAACCAATTATCAATAAGCCCATGTTCTGCTGCCTCCATTGAAGCTTGAACACCACCACACCCATAATGACCACAAACAATAATATGCTTCACTCTCAATACCTCAACAGCGTATTGAATAACAGACAAACAATTCAAGTCCGTAGGTACAACAACATTTGCTATATTACGATGTACAAATAATTCCCCTGGTTGCAACCCCACTAACTGTTCTGCAACAACACGGCTATCGGAACAACCAATCCACAAATATTCAGGTGATTGTTGTTTTGATAAATTTGAAAAAAAATCAGGTCGGTTTGCCTTTATTTTTTTTGCCCATGCAATATTGTTATCATATATTTTCTTTAACTGACTCATGTACTAACTCTTTTTATTTTAATGTAGTTATTATAGTAATTTAACAAAATAAATTCTGTAGATTCACTCCCTATGATTGTAAAAACGAGGGAATAATAATTGTTTTTTAGATAAGCATATTGATAAAATCATATTTTTTTAGCTAGCGTCAAAATAAAATCAGTTTCTATCTCAAGTTTATTCGCTCGTAAAATCCGGTTTGAAACTTCACTTTTTACACGCCAAGCAAAAGGTGTCATTTGTAGTAAAGCCATTCGTTGTTCTTGATCCGGTTTAATAGTATATCTAACTCGCTGACTTTCAACTTGTTTAAACATTGTAGGTAATTTAATATCAATTGAATGCTCTTTAACTTCTTTATAAATAAATTCCTTTAACTGCCATAAATGTCGTGAGCCAGGTGTAACTAATAGTAAAAATCCATTTGTTTTTGTAATTCTTTTAACTTCATCATCATTTGAAGGAGCATAAACCCTCATAACCAAATCAAAAAAATTATTTGCATAAGGCATCCGTTGACTACTCGCAACAATAAAGTGTGCATTAGGTTGCTTTTTTGCCGCAGCCAAGATTGCATTTTTTGCAATATCTATACCATGTAAATCAAGACTCTCATTTCCACCAGAGTATAGAGCTTCAATTTGTCGACAATAATATCCCTCTCCACACCCTATATCCAACATCCGCATGGTTTTATTTTCAACTTTATATTTGTTGATCATTGAGACAACAGTTTTAGCCATAGGCTGATAAAACCCAGCTTCAAGAAAATGTCGCCTAGCACGCATCATGGCACGGCTATCGCCAGGTTCTTTAGACTTCTTATGCTGTGCAGGTAGTAAGTTTAAATATCCTTCCTTTGCTAAATCAAAATGATGATTGTTTTTACAATAATAACCTTGCGAAGGCATATGCTTTACTAAAGAAGTCTGGCAAATAGGACAAATATAAGGCATTGATTAGGCTAATACGGGTTAAATATAAAAAATATGCAAATTAAATTTTGTAATATTTTACAATACTTAACTTACAAAGGATCTATGATAATTTGTTAATTTGTTCACTACTTCTAATTAATTCTTAATTTTTAATTTTAAAAGGTATTTTTTGGTGCGCTTCATTAGGCTTTAAGCACCACATAAGTGCGTTAATTTGAAATTATCAATTTTACATTTATAAAAAAAAATGTAGCTACAAAAAAAGATGTCATAAAATTAACTTACACATCTTTTTTCCAGTTTATCCTAAACGAAACAGAAATGGCACAATACATGCTTTACACTAAATATAAACTAATACAATTAATAGTCACCGAGGTTGGGGATGAATAAAAAACAAACACTGGTTGTTATCGGAAACGGAATGGTTGGACATAATTTTCTGGTTAATCTAATGGCTAGTGAAGTTAAAGATCAATTTAAAGTTGTTACCTTTTGCGAAGAACCCAGAGTAGCCTATGACAGACTTCACTTAACAGACTATTTCTCAGGTAAATCAGCTGATGATTTATCAATGGTTGACGATGGTTTCTTTGAAAATAACGACATTACCATTCATATTGGAGATAAAGCATCTACTGTTAATTTACAAGCCAAAACAGTTACTTCTGAAAAAGGTTTATCAATTCATTACGACAAACTAGTCATGGCAACTGGGTCTTATGCATTTGTTCCACCCATTCCAGGACATGATCGTGAGAACTGTTTAGTATACCGTACGATTGAAGATCTTGAAGCGATAACTGCCGCAGCTAAAAATTCAAAAGTAGGTGCTGTTATTGGCGGAGGACTATTAGGATTAGAAGCTGCCAAGGTTTTGCATGATTTAGATATCAAGACTAATGTGATTCAATTTTCTTCCCGATTAATGTCAGCTCAACTCGATGACGGTGGAGCTAAACTTCTTGCTAACAAAATTGAAGAACTCGGTATTTCAGTTTTAACCAGTAAAAATACTATTGAAATTGTTGAAGGTGATCAATGCAAAAATAAAATGGTCTTTGCAGATGGTCAAGAACTAGAAACAGATATTGTTATATTTTCTACCGGTATCCGGCCTCGTGATGAAATTGCAAGAGCTTGCGGCTTAAAAATCGGTACCCGGGGTGGTATTGTCATCAATAACCAATGTAAAACTTCTGATCAAGATGTTTATGCTATTGGTGAATGCGCTGTTTGGGAAGAAAATATTTATGGCCTAGTCGCACCTGGTTACACAATGGCCAGGACAGTTGTTGCAGACCTAGAAGGTAAAGAGGCTAACTTTACTGGTGCTGATATGAGCACAAAGCTAAAATTAAATGGTGTCGATGTTGCCAGTATAGGTGATGCACATGCAAGTACACCTGGATCAATGGTTTACACTTACCAAAATGGATCAGACGAAATTTATAAACGTATCGTTGTTAGTGAAGATGGTAAATTTTTACTTGGATCTGTATTAGTAGGTGATGCATCAGGTTACGGTACACTTTTACAATATTGTTTAAATAAAATCGAATTACCGGAGCATCCTGATGAATTAATTTTGCCTCACCGATCTGATGAATCTGTAGGTTTAGGCCCAGATGCTTTACCTGACTCAGCTCAAATATGCTCTTGCTATGATGTCAGTAAAGGTCAAATATGCACAGCGATTGAAAATGGTTGTACTAATTTAGCGTCCTTAAAAAGCTCAACTCAAGCTGCTACTGGCTGTGGTGGCTGTGCTGCACTATTAAAATCAGTATTAGATAGCGAACTAGAAAAATCAGGTATTGAAGTTAATACGGATATTTGTGAACATTTCCCACATACTCGCCGAGATTTATACAACATCATCATGGTTGAAGAAATTAAAACTTTTGATGACTTAATAAAAAATCATGGAAGTGGACTTGGCTGTGATATCTGTAAACAAGCCGTAGGGTCTATTTTGGCATCTTATTGGAATGACTATATTTTAGAAAAGAATCACCTCAGCCTTCAAGATACAAACGATACCTTTTTAGCGAATATGCAAAAAGATGGAACCTATTCTGTTGTTCCACGGATGACGGGGGGTGAAGTTTCACCTGATATGTTAATTGCATTAGGTCAGATAGCTAAAAAATATGGTTTATATACCAAAGTAACAGGAGGACAGCGAATTGATTTATTTGGTGCCCGAGTCGATCAATTACCCTTAATTTGGAAAGAGTTAATTGATGCCGGATATGAGTCAGGCCATGCTTATGGGAAATCATTAAGAACGGTAAAATCCTGTGTTGGAAGTACATGGTGTCGCTATGGTGTTGACGATAGTGTCGGCCTAGCAGTTGAACTTGAAAACCGATACAAAGGTTTAAGAGCACCTCATAAGATTAAATTTGCAGTCTCAGGTTGTACAAGAGAGTGTGCAGAAGCACAGGGCAAAGATATTGGTATTATTGCAACAGAAGGAGGATGGAATTTGTATGTTTGTGGCAATGGAGGGATGAAGCCAAGACATGCGGATTTATTTGCAACTAATTTAGATAAAGAAACCTTAATTAAATACATAGACAGAGTACTCATTTTTTATATTCGCTCAGCTGACCGGATGCAAAGAACTTCAGTCTGGATGGAAAATATGGAAGGAGGCTTAGATTATCTTAAATCTGTCGTCATAAAAGATAAATTAGGTATTTGCGATAAACTTGAAAACCAAATGCAACACGTTATTGATACCTACCAATGTGAATGGAAAACGACCATTGAAGATGAATCAAAATTAAAGCGATTCCGCCATTTCGTAAATAGCGATAAAACCGATGAAAACGTGCTATTTGTAGAAGAAAGGGGACAAATTAGACCTGCTAGTGAAGAAGAACATAGACATATAAAAATAGCAGAAGAAGTTTAAAACTAAGCCTTAGTATTAAATCAATGGTTCAACCCTAGCCGCTAAAACTGCTAGGGTTGAACCATTATTAACTACTTAACAACACGTTTATTTTTGATAATTAATCAGCCATAATCATTAGAAACAATAATTTTATCTTTAAGCATTTTTTCAAACTTAGCAGCAGGAACTGGCTTTGAAAATAAATAACCTTGCCCATAATTACAACCAGCTGATAGTAACAATTGTCGCTGCTCTTCTGTTTCTATCCCTTCAGCGATAACATTTAGCCCTAATTTATGAGACATCACAATAATTGCTTCAGATAATGCCATATCATTAGAACCAGGCGTAATATTACGTGTGAATGAACGATCTATTTTAAGATAATCAATATCAAATTTATTGAGATAAGATAAAGCTGAATAGCCAGTACCAAAATCATCTAAAGCCACTTGAATCCCTGCATCTCTATATTGCAACAATTGATGAGTAACATTTGATGCATTATCCATTAATAGTCCTTCTGTAATTTCTATCACTATGCCATCACCTGCCAATCCAATTGTCTTAAGATATTTTAACCAATCGTCTCGATCTGTTGCAGCTCTAAATTGTACTGGGGATTTATTAACACTCACCTGCAACTTTGTATTAAAAAGTTCTCGCCAAATCTTAACCTGTTGAGCAGCTTTTTTATAAACCCAATCGCCAATATCAATGATTAAACCCGAGTCTTCTGCTATAGCAATAAAGTTTGTTGGACCAACAACTCCTTTAGTAGGATGATTCCACCTTATCAAAGCCTCAGCTTTAACTATTTCTCCCGTTTTTAAATCCACAATCGGTTGATAATAAAGTTCAAATTGTTTTTCAGCTAATGCCCACCGAATTGAGTTTAATAACTGCATACGAGAATTAGCTTGTTCTTGCATAGATTGGGTGAAATAGCTAAAGCACCCACGCCCCCGTTGCTTAGAAAGGTACATAGCTTGATCAGCATATTTAATCAGTCCTTCTGAATCTTTTGCATCAGCAGGATAAAGAGCAATACCTAAACTAGCAGAAACATAAGTTAATTCGGAATATAAATTAAATGGTTTTGTAAGTTCCTCAATAATATCTAATGCAACTCTATCAATATTATGAAGTTCGTCTAAATCCGCTAGAACGATTATAAATTCATCTCCACCTAGGCGAGCCACGGTATCTGATTCACGTACACAAGATTTCAATCGATTTGCTGCTTCACTTAATAGCACATCACCTGCATCATGCCCTAGAGTATCATTAACTTCTTTAAAGTGATCTAAATCTAGAAATATAACGGCTAATCGCTTACTTTCTCGATTTGCTAGTTTAATATCTTGGTTTAAATGATCCAATAATAAATGTCGATTAGGTAAGTCAGTTAATGGATCAAAATTAGCTTGATTCCAAATTAGCTTTTCTGTTTCTTTCTGGTCTGTAATATCAGAAAATAATGCGACACGATGCTCAATCACACCATCATTGGTAAAAATAGTATTAATAATTATTCTTATAGGAAATGAATCACCATTTTTACGCTTAGCTAATATTTCACCCTCCCAATGTCCCTTACCCTTAATAGAGTCCTTCATTTCTCTGTTTAAACTATTATTTTCCTCTGAAAGTAAAAGCTTTGGATGCCTTCCTTCTAATTCATTCAAAGAATAACCTGTCGTTTTACTAAAAGCAGGATTAATAGCAATAATTAGATTATATCTATCTAATACTATCATTGATTCACTGCTATTTTGATAAACGAGGGCTGCAATTTTTTGTTCTTTTCCAATTTTTTTTCGTTCAGTGATATCACTTGTAACAGCAAGAATAGAAATAGATTTGTTTTTTTCATCGACCAATGGAACTGCATGAGAACCCATCCATCGAACAATTCCATCCTCCCCTTTAACTTGATATTCTAAAGAGCAGGTTTCACCATTTAAAACCCGATTATTCATATCAATAAAAGCTTGCTTATCGCCATCTACAACTAGGCTAGTCACTTGTTTACCAATAGCCTGCGTAACATCATTAAGCCCTACCATACTTAGCCCGGCAGGATTAATTTGTACAAGATACCCAGCTGAATCAATCACCGTCACGCCTTCCGGCTCAGTATCTAAAATTAATTGTAGCTTTGCCTCACTTCTTTTTAGTGCAGCTTCAGAGTGCCGTAAGCGATAAACCCAATAAGCAAAGAGTAAAAATAAACTAAAAATCGCTAATGCATATTTAATAATGGTTTTAGTCTGTATGCCTTGGGTAACTTTTAATGCTCGCCAATGATTATAAATTTCATGTCTTTCATTTTGACTAATAGATGCTAATCCTTTATTGATAATTGAAGTAAGCATGGGCTTATTTTTATGTGTCGCAAAACTAAATTGACTTTGATATGGCGTTGAACCAGAAAAAACCAAGTTAAGAAACCCCTTCATTTTCATAAAATGGCTTGCAGCAGTCACATCACCAATATAAGCATCTGCCTTACCTTCTGAAACCATGCGTAATGCTTCTGTTATTGAATGCGTTAAAATAATAATAATATTTGGATGATCTTTAGCCAAGATCTCTTGTATATAATTGCCTTTTTGAATAGCAACACGTTTGCCAGCTAATTGTTTCAGTGTGCCAATAGAACTATTGGACTGTTCACTGATAATTGCCACAAAACTATTAAGGTATGGTTTACTAAAATTCAAATAAGTTTCGCGACTGGGTGTTTTAACAGCACAGGCAAGCATATCGACTTTACCTTCTTTTGTAGCTTTTAAAACATCAGGCCATGTTTTTTTATTGTGCCTTACTTTAAATGTAACGCCTAATCGTTGCTCCAGTAAGGCGATATAATCAGCAGCAATCCCTTCAAAATTACCTCTTCTATTTATCCATTGGTACGGCATAAAATTATGAGCAACCCCAAGATTAATAACAGGATTTTCTTGCAACCAAGTTAACTCTTGATCATTTAAATTTAGTTTATTATTTTTTATATAAATAAAATTGGCTAGCTCACTATCCGTTAAAGTTCTAGCTAAACCCGACTGGGTATACAAATCAGCCATATTTCTTAGGCGTGCTTCATTTATTTGTCCTAATGGAATGGTATCAGGCAAAATTAACTTACGCATTTCTTCGACTTCGTTTTTTAATTGTGCAATACTTGATTGACTTATATATTTATTTTTAATCAAATATATTAATTCTTCAGGGTTTTTAAATGCATATTCCCACCCTTTAAGAGATGCTCTTAAAAAACGTTTCGCCCTCCCTGGGTGAAGATCAATTTCCTGATTACTCGTAAAAAGAATATCTCCATAAAAATCAATACCATAACTTTGCGGATTAATAATATTAACTTCTTTACCACGTTGCTTAAGTACAAAAGGAGCATTGGATAGATAACCTGATATAACATCAACTTTTCCTGAAATAAAATCATCGATGTTATAACTTTCAGTAGTGGCTATGTATTGTGGGTTAGTAATTTGTGCATCAGCCAATATAACTTTTAATAAAGCTTCATCAGTTTCTACAGACTTTAACATAATCCGTTTATCAATCATTTCAAATGGACTGATAATGCCACTCGTTTTTTTACTGATAAAAACAGAAGGATTATGTTGAAAAATAGCTGCTAATGCTTTTATTGGCTCACCCTTAGCATAGCTAAAAAGAATCCCAGCATTGCCGACACCATAGTCAACATCACCAGACACAACTTGTTGAACAATGTTTTTTTGTTGATCAAATGTTTGAATATGAACGTCTAACCCTTCTTCAGCATAATAACCTTGATCTATCGCTGCATAATAACCTGCAAACTGAAACTGATGTGGCCACTTGAATTGTAGAGTAATTTTTTCTAATTCTTGAGATGCTTCTATTTCATTTGAATGAACCATTGCAATACAAAAAAACCAGAAAATACATAATAGAACAAGTCTAAACAAACTTATTCTCTTTAAGAAAAGCAATATATTTCTCCATTACAAGTAAAATGTTAAAAACGTATAATTTGAGATATATAAAAACTCTAATTTTCTGATACCAAAATACACTATAATAATTATACAGACCATGCCTAAAAACCAATAGCTAAACTTCTAATCCATTAATTTTGCAAAGGTAATTGGCATTTATTAACCTACCTAACATTAAATATATTTATAATATTTATTGGTCAATATGTATATACAGACTATAACAATAGTTGTCCAACGATGCTGAACTAAAATTGCAATAACCTGAGGCTATTATCACCATATTAGAGATAAAATACCTTTATTACCTGAGTTCTTTTCTGAAACACACCCCCACAATAATGATAAACCATTCTTTTACATTATTAACACTACTTCTTACTTTATTTTCGCCTGTTTTAACAGCTGATATTCCAGGTAAAATAATTGCTTATAACTGTTATAGTTGTCATGGAGATCATCTATCAACGCTTTATATAAATCAAATACCCTCAAAAAACCAACTAAAAAGTATTTTATTAGCCTTTAAATATGATAAAAAAAAAGGAACCATTATGAATAGAATTAGTAAAGGATATAGCGATAAAGAACTAGAATTAGTTGCTTCCTACCTAAGTAAACTAAATGCTTTCTAGGCGGAATTTTATAAAACTAGCAGGTAGTTCCGCAGGGCTTTTAATTGCGAGTTGTGAAATAAAACAACTTAAGACATCTGCCTCAGCACATGTAGTGATTATTGGAGGGGGCTTTGGTGGGGCTACAGTAGCAAAGTATATTCGAAAATTAGACAAAACCATTCAAGTCACTTTAATTGAGCCAAATACTCACTATACTTCTTGTCCTGGTAGTAACTGGGTTTTAGGTGGTTTAAAAAAAGTAACATCCCTCAATTTTAATTATAAATCTTTATCTAGCCATTATGATGTTAACCTTATTTATAATAAAGTTACTTCTATTAACACCAATAAACGTATCGTCACTCTACTGGATCGTCAAAAAATTCGTTATGACAAATTAATCGTTTCACCGGGTATTGATTTTCGCTGGGATACTATTGAAGGGCATAATGAATCAACTACTAATATAATTCCTCATGCATGGAAAGCAGGCGTTCAAACAACATTATTAGCTAACCAATTAAAGGCAATGGATGATGGGGGTACCGTTGTTATTTGTACTCCACCTAATCCATACAAATGCCCTCCTGGACCTTATGAACGAGCAAGCATGATCGCTCATTACCTAAAAAACCATAAACCTAAATCAAAAATATTAATTCTTGACCCTAAAAGTCATTTTTCTAAACAGAATTTATTTATTGAGGGATGGAAGAAACACTATGGTTTTGGTGATAATAACAGCATGATTGAATGGCTCTCTATTCCAGATAACCCTGTTATCAAAATTGATGTCAAAAATAAAATAGTAGAAACTGATTTTGGAGATAAATATAAAGCAGATGTTTTAAACTATATTCCAGCACAAAAAGCAGCACATATTGCCGAAGAATCAGGTCTTTGTGACCAAAGTGGCTGGTGCCCTGTCACACATAATAGCAGCGAATCAACCCTACATTCTGATATTCATATCATAGGCGATGCTTCTAAATATAGTCCACTACCAAAATCTGCATTTGCAGCTAATTCTGAGGCAAAAGTTTGTGCTTTTGCTATTGTCAACATACTCAACGAACAAGAAATCATTAGCCCAACATGGATAAATACCTGTTATAGCTTAATCACAAAAAGCCACGGAATATCAGTTGCTATGGTTTATAAGCTTAATAAAAATGGAAAATTAAATAAAGTAGAGGGGGCTGGAGGCGTTACTCAAAATACTGACGATAAATCATTATCTCTTGAGGCTAACTATTCAAGACAATGGTTTAAAAACATTACTAAAGATAGTTTTAGTTAAACTAAATATAAAGGAAACGCTACTTTACTAATCATTCTTAAATTTAGTCGCCAAAACTGCTGAAGCTCTAGCTTTCATAAGATAACTTAGCTCCAAATACAGCATTCCAATCTTGGTTGAATTGTTCAACTGCCGGGATAACAGCAGGGTGTTCCATCATTTGAATTGCAATACCAATTGGAATTGTTATCGCTTTAACGCCTAATTTCATCACCTCAATCACTTGTAAAGTATTTTTAAAACTAGCGGGCAAAAGCTTACAATTCAATCCTTGTTGCGCTATAAGTAATTGTAGGTCAGCAACTACTTTAACTCCATCACACCCCATAGTATCCATACGATTAACATAAGGAGCTAGATAATCAGCACCACTTAAGGCAGCAATAATTCCTTGTTGCACACTATATATCGCCGTTGCTAAAACTTTTATATCCTTATCCTTAATTATTTTTATCGCTGCTAATCCGGTTTCTGTTGCTGGAATTTTCACTACCATATCGTAAGGTAGTGCATCAATTTGAATTGCTTCTTCTACTATATCATCAACAGTTTGGCTAACAACCTGTACATGAAAGCGAGCTTCACTGCCAATTATAAAAGCTATCTCAGGTAACACTTGATTAACACCCAATTTAGCTTTAGCTAGTATTGTTGGATTTGTCGTTACACCTTTTAAAGGGAGGCATGCATGTAATCGACTCACCTGTTTAATATCAACACTGTCTAGATAAAATTCAATCATTGAGTAGACCTTAGAAAAAAAGGGGAAAGACTTATCGTTTTAATAAATTCAAAATATAGGGTTTAAAAACTAAATAGTGAGACTTTACACTGACTATAAAACCATCTTCACCAAAATATTCTATTACGAGTGATTTTATTTTTGTTCTTATAGTAGAAATCTGTGTTTTGATAGAAATATGAATAGATGAGTTAATAAACTTTTCTATCACACCCATAATATAATTATAAGATGTTTTCAACCAATTAAAAGTCATCAGCTTATCTTTGGTCAAATCAAAAAGCCAAAAAGTAAATGCTGCAATAGGTATTTTACAAGCGTAAACCCCCATTCCAGTTAAAATATAACCATTTATAAAACAAAAACCTGATAGAAATCCCATCGCCTCTGTAATTGCCAGAATAACAATAAACACTGTGAGCAAAAGATGACGATTCATCTTTAAAAATATTTTTTTAAGAGAATCAAGTACAACAAGACTTTTAATGTATTGAAAAATTGGTTTAGCAAAAACATCCCAAATCAATTCTTCAAATAAAATGTACCCAATAACAAGGATACTTTCTAATAATTTAGCAACAAAGTTTTTGGCTTTTATTCTTTTCATAGAGAGTGCATTAAAAATGGTTACTTATATTCTATTTGATCTAAATTTAAGGAAAACCAATATAGTTATCATTAAAATCAGCTAATAAAAACCGAAAAACGGCTCAAACAGAATATAAATTTAGTAACCATCAAATAAAGACTATTTCAATAGTTTTATAATGGATCATTATTGCACCATGCAATGTCCCATTGCCTCATGCCATGTTTGAGGTAATACACAACCAAATGCATCAGCATCAGCATCTGCATCATTTTTCAGTGGCTTTAATTCCGTCACTGTTAGTCCATATGGTTTTGAGCGTTTATCCATAGTCAATTTAGCTGACATTGCTCCTGATATGGCTCCTGATTCATCTCTCAAAAATAACTTAGGGATTATTAAAGTACCGGTTGAAGATGAAAACATCACATCTTTTTGCGGTGCCACCGTATCATCAGCAGCAAAAACTTCACCAAACAATAATGTTGGCATTAAAAGAGATAACATTATTTTTTTCATAATTTATACCTTATTTTTAGATTATTAGATTATTAGATTTTGGAAGATGCTGACTTTATTAAATAATACTTATTATAAAGTTGCATAGCCAACAAATTAAACGCTTGTCTCATTAGTAAAATACTAAAATCAAGCAAGCTAAAATTAACATACCCTCTATTGTCTATCAAGGCTTATCACCTGCCTTACAAAGTAATTTTAAGGTAATAAAAACAATGTTTTTTTGCTAAAAACCTGCATATAACACAGCTTGATAACAAAATATAACATAGTTTAATTACAAATAAAGCACAATATACTATCAATCTTTAACTTAATATTATTGGCACTAATATTGCTTAAAATACAGAAAATAGTTCTTTCACCTCTACTTATTCCCTTATTTAATTTAAATCAACCATGTTTTTACGCCCCTTCACTTTTATTCTATTAATCAACCTATCATTCTCCTCTATTGTATTAGCAATTAATATTCAACCTTCAAACTTATATGAGCATCAATTGTCTGTACCTGCCACTCTCGGCAATAAAACGCTAGGAACTGATCTTTCCCTATCAGGTACCACAGGAGCAGTTGCAGCCCTCTCAAAAAACAATCTACTGACAGGTTCTGTTTATATTTACAATGCAGAAGAAAACTGGCGTTTAACAGATGAACTTAAGAGTGGAGAACCCGCTGATAACTTTGCTAATCGTATTTTTTTAATCAATGATAGATTGGTCATAAGTGCTGATCGTGATGATACTCATGGTATTGACAGTGGTGCAGTGTATATATATAAACGAGATAAAACGACCAAACCCTATCAATGGAAACAAACAGCTAAATTAACAGCCCCAGATGCTAAAGTAGGCGCTCAATTTGGGCATGCTATTGCTTTAATTGATAACAAACTTTATATAGGTTCTCCCCTTCATGTCCAAGGCAAAGTCTATATTTTTAGTCAAAATACAGCCACACAAAAATGGCTCCTGACAGACAGCATTAAGCCTAATGACCCACAAGCATTACGGTTTGGTGCTTCTATCGCGATAAACAAACAAACACTGATTATAGGTGCGCCTTATACCAATGCAATCGATACGCCAAATAATGTACAACCTCGTTTTGCCATTAGTAAAGGCGATACGGTTGACCCAGGAATAGAAAGTGGTGCCATTTATGTTTATGAAAATAATGCAGGAATATGGCAACAAACTACTCGACTGGGTGCATCAAATCGTGAAACAGGTGACCACTTAGGGGAACAAATAGCCATTAACAATAACACCATTGTCGCGAGCGTGAACCAAAAAGATATCTTAGATGAATTACGTGCAGGTGCCGTTTATACTTATAAAAAAAATAAAATCTGGAATGAAGAGTCTACATTAACAGCTGAACCCGCCCAATTTGGTGGTAATTTTGGTGTTAGTTTATCCATGTATAACGATCAAATTCTTATTGGAGCTAACAAGACGCATAGCAATGGGTTCAATTCTGGTCGAGTATTTTTATTTTCCCAAGATACAAAAAAACAGTGGTCTTTACCGCATATGCTAACGAATAAATCTATAAGTGCACATGATCAGTTTGGCCTTAATGTTGCTTTAGGTTCTGAATACATACTCGTCGCGTCAAAACATGCTGCTTATGCTTTTCAAAAAAATCCCATTGCAAAACAAACGGCTATTTTTTATACTGATACCAATACCCTACACCTTAATGAGGTTAATGTAGAAGGAGTAGGTGTTTTCAGTGCAACACTTCAATTAAACCAAGAATCAGAATCACTATTGTTATCTGTAACAGCAAACTATTTGCGAACAGGAATAAAAAATAGTACAGTGAACTATAACTCCTCCGGTCAGCTGACTATCCCACAGCTGGCAATAGATAATGGCAATGGAGAAATTATGATGTATTCTGTTGCTTTACAAAAAGTTTCAGGTGAACCAATTCTTCAATTTAAAGTGTCATCAATTAAACCGCTATGATGAATCTCAAAAAAAAAGTCTTATTTTTACTTTTATTGACAAGCTCACATATTGTTTATGCAGCGACTCATACTAACCTCACCTGTTCATCCAATAATAATTTTTACAATAATCAACAAAAAAGGTTAACCCTTCCTTCCATTTCTATGGATAAAGAAAGAAAAACATACAAAGCTCAACTTGACACACTTTCTACCAAAACTCCATTCCACTTTCAATTAACAAATTCACTCCAATTATCACAATCAACTACACCCACTGCATCCTTTCGTACTAATGACCAAATACTAACAATTCCTTCACTTTGCATGCCTACTGATAATTCAGGGCGGGGTGAATATAAAGTAGAATTTCAAGCAATTCCCAATTCAAAACCAGCACAATTCCTAGTCAAAAGTGCTAAACACCAAAATGGAAGTTCAGTTTATAATTGGGCACTTAACCCAAATAAAGGCGCATTATTTTTACCCAATCGTACAACATTTGATAGTTTAGCCGTTACTAGTAATGCTTCAGGGGTAGCGGGTGTACGTGAATTAAAATTTATAATAGTTGATATAAATACTGCTCACCCCATTCTTTATTTCATCAATTCAAAAAAAACACCTCTCCATTATGATTTTATTCGTAATGATCTCAAACGATATCAAAACCTAAACTACGATCAAGGTAATACCCAGTTTTCTGCTGAAACCTATTTTAGAGAGGATAGAAAACACCTGGCTGGATCAATAGTTGCTTATGATAATTTTACAGATCCAAAAAACAATCAAAAAAGAGGCTTGTATACATTAGAATTCTGGCCAACAGACCCTATACCTGCACGATTAATTGAAAAGGCATATCAATCGGCTTTAGCAGCAATGCCATTTTTACCATCACCCTTAGCTTATCACCCTGTCGGTGTTACTCATGAACAAGTATTGTCCAGTTTTGCCAAACAATTTGCAGAAAAAAATATACGTATTATTCACACTGATTCTATTTTTGCACAATTAGATTCTGCGATTCTAAATAAAGGCGAAACCTATGGTCGACTAAAAATAATTAACCCTGGCGATCCAAACCCAAGCGAAAATATTATTGCCATATATACCTACATTCCAAATGCACTAGGACATATTGCTGGAATTATTACAGAACAACCACAAACAGCTTTATCTCACATTAATTTAAAAGCACGTCAAAATAACACGCCTAATGCATACATAAAAAATGCACGCACAAACCCTTCCATTTCTCCTCTAATTAACCAATGGGTACATTATTCCGTTACAGACCAAGGTATACAGATACAGTCAGCAACAGAAGAAGAATCTTTAAAATGGTTGCAAGAAAAAATACCGACTCATATCACTATTCCTGAAAGTGATTTGACTGTAACTGAGCCTCAACCCTTATCAAGTTCAGGCCATATCGATTGGACTCATATTGGTATTAAAGCAGCCAATACAGCTGAACTAAGAAAAATACTTTCAGAAGGTATCTATCCACAAGGTTATGCCCTACCCTTTGCTATGTATGACGAGTTTATGCGACTTCCTCGCTGCATAAACAAACTCACTTCTCTTTGTAACAGTAGCAACAGCGTATCATTTTACGACCTTATTAAACAAGAACTTAACAACCCATCTTTTAACCAAAATCCAGCCATTCGAAAAGAATATCTATCAATATTACGAAAAATCATTAAAAAAGCAGAAGTCCCTCAATCACTCATTAATAAAATTGAATCTGTACGACTATTCTGGGAACCCAAAGGAAAGCCATTTAAACAAAAGCTACGTGTCCGATCAAGTACAAATACGGAAGACTTAGAAGGATTTAATGGTGCTGGTTTATACGATTCATTTACTCACAAACCCAAAGAAGGTAAATTAATCAATAGCGTTAAACAAGTCTGGGCAAGCTTGTGGACAGAAAGAGCATTTGAAGAACGTCGCCTATATCGTATCGATCATTTAAAAACTTACATGGGTGTATTAATTCACCCAAGCTATGGGAATGAGCAAGCTAATGGTGTTGCTATTACTAAAAATATCTACAACCCTGAATGGGAAGCTTTTTACATTAATGCACAATATGGAGAATTGTCCATAACCAATCCTAAACCTATCACAACCAACAATGGACAGCTAACCCCTATTCCTGATGAATTTATTATCAGCCGTTTACCTGCTTCTGCAACTTTTTACTCATGGGAAACCTTATTTATTAGGCATTCTAATATTAAAACCGTTTATGGCAAACCTGTCGCTACAGATAATGTGTTGACACCTAATGAAATTACTTATCTTCGAAAAAACTTACAGATGGTTCATGGTCATTTTAAACAGCTATATTTAGGAGATAAAGACTTCGCTATGGATGTAGAGTTTAAAATATCTGAAACTAAAGATGGCAGTCGAGGACAATTAATTATAAAACAAGCCCGTCCATGGGTAGATTAGCCTCAAGGGATAAAACAACGATTCGACTCTGCAATTAAATTGAATAAAACATATAATAACTAAAGTCATCACTTAAGTTTCTTTTAATCCATGTTACTTCAATCTACATTTGTCCCTGCATGGTGGCTAAGTAATCCTCACTTACAAACCATCTATCCTTCTTTACTTCGCCAAGCTCCAACCTCCATATTACGACGAGAGCGTCTTATTACTCCAGATAATGATTTTATAGATTTAGATTTTTGCGGAGAGGGAAACTTACCTCTGGTTATTTTATTACATGGTCTGGCAGGAAGTTCACAATCTGGTTATATCAAAGGGTTACAGCCTGCTTTACTCAAACAGGGCTTTCGTAGCGTTGCTCTAAATTTTAGGGGATGCAGTGGTGATTATAACCATTCTTCTCGTTGCTACCATTCAGGTGAAACAGGAGATATTGATTTTCTTTATCACACACTTCGTAAGAGGGAACCTAAAATACCCCTAGCTGCTGTTGGTTTTTCTCTGGGTGGTAATGTTCTATTAAAATGGTTAGGAGAACAAGGTAATAATATTGATCTTTTCGCTGCTACCGCTGTGTCAGTACCATTAGTTTTAAGTGAATGTGCAAGCAAATTAGATAGTGGTTTTTCTAAACTTTATAGGGCTAATTTACTGGGTGAACTAAAAGAATATTTATGTTTAAAACAACAACATTTAGAATTCTTAGATCTAAAGAATGAAGCAGACGTTATTAAACAACTAGGTGATTTAAAAAAAATAACCTCTTTTTGGCAATATGATCAGCGAGTTATTGCACAATTGTACGATTTTAAAGATGTAAATGATTATTATCATCGCTCAAGTTCACGACAGTTTCTAAAATACATTACTGTTCCTACCTTATTAATTCAATCTGAAGACGATCCATTTATGACATCAAAGGTAATTCCTGATTTAAACGAATTATCCCCTTTTGTCTTATTAGAAATAACACAAAAAGGTGGGCATGTAGGATTTGTAACAGGTACCAACCCTTTTAAAGCAGAGTATTGGCTAGAACACCGTATTCCTGAATTCTTACAACAAAAGTTAATGAATATAAAAACAGTCATTTGAGAATCTATAACACCCCATTATATAAGCTATAATAACCAGTTAAGCAACTTTAACCTTGTCAAACAAACTTTCAATATTAATGAAAAAAATTTTACGTAATTTTATCTTTGAAGAACTCATTTTTGTCGCAGAACCAAGTCAATTTAGCGATGATGATGATCTGTTAGAAGCGGGCTTGGACAGCATGGGTCTTATGCGTCTAATTATGTTTATTGAAGAAAAATACAGTATTACTTTACCCGATACAGAAATAGATCCCGAAAACGTACAAACATTTAATGCTCTAGAACAGTGGATTTTAAAATACAAAAAAGGATGAATAATCACAAACACGATATTATCGAGCCGCTTAACTTTGCAGATAGCTTTACTTTGGCGATGGATGAAGAGATTCGTCAAGATAACTTACCGGGTAGCTACGGATGTTTTGCTCTCGAACTAAGCAACAGACCTGATTTTGAAACATTACAACTACGAATTACAGAGTTTAGTCAAAATTTTCCGGTTTCGGTAGCCAGTTTACAACAGATTGGCCGCAAATTTTATTGGTGCAAAAGAAAAACACCTCCTCAACTGTTTATTCATCATCAGTGCCCTAAAGATCAAAATGAAAATGATTTTCAGCAATGCACTATTGATCAAATTATTAATCATAAAGAGGCAAGAGAAAGTATAACGCCAATAGAATTTCACCTGATTACCAGCGCCACTAAAAACACCTTTTTTATTCGTTGGATCCATCCTTTTTGTGATGCTAGAGGTGCCGATTTAATCTTGCAATATTTATCCACTTCAGATACTGAGAAACGCCAAAAATTTGGTTTTCCAAAAACTGAACCTCTTGTTAATTTCCAGCTTAATAAATATCCTTGGTGGCAAAAACTTACTTTATTATTTAAAGCCAAACGTTATATTTCTAAATTAGATAAGCTTGTCAGTATTCAACCTTTCCATCCAGAACAAAAATTAAAAATAACATCACCTCATTTAAATTATACAATTCATAGATTAACCGAAGACCAAACGACTCAGGTCAATAAACAAGCAAAAAAAACAGTTGGTTTAACAGGAACGAGCCTTTATTACATCGGTTGTTTAATGCGTGCATTAGATAAAATGTACCCAGAATCAGAAGGCGATGCCTATTGCTCTCCCTATGCATTTAATTTAAGAAAACAACGAGCATTATCTCCTATAACTGGCAATCATGTGTGCGCTTTATTTGCACAAGCTCCACGCGAAATAATCAGCGATCGAGATAAATTATTTACACATTTAAAGCTGAAAAATGCTGAGGTTATTCGCCAAAAACTGGACTATGCATTTCTCCCTTTAATGTGGGCAGGTAGCTGGTTACCCTTAGATGAATATGGAAAAATTTTACGTTTATCTAACGGAACTGATAAAGAACGAAGCTCTTTCTGGTTTTCTGATGTAGGAAAATTAGATATTCCAACTCATAGTTTCCCTGGTGCTGAAATCATCTCAGTATTTCATGTCTGCCAAGTAACCACCCCACCCGCATTAGCTTTTTTAAGCTGTATTTACAAAAACCAATTGACGCTTAGTTATAGCTTCATAGAACCTGCTCTTTCTAAAGAACAAATAGAAATACTACACCCATTAGTTTTGACTGAATTATTAGACCAATAGCAAGCTTATAAAGCGAACTTTAATCCACTACTACTTAAAGTGAGAATATATAAATTAATGAATATTACTCACATATTCCAACAACTGATCCAATTTCAAGAATAAGTTCAGTCATCTATCTTTTTAGACATCTGAGTTATTCATTATCGAGAAACACAAGACAATATTCAAATATGAAAGCTAAACTTAGATAGTATTGTTTAGAAAATACAAGGTAATTTTTCATATATTTTTTGTCAATAATCACCTTGGTTGATAATCTGGTTGATGATATTTTAGACTGAAATACTTAAGGGTAGAGTATTTGAATAATAAGCTACATAGCTTATCGAATTCACTCTAGGTATCAAATCATTAAACAGAAGGAGTCATAAAATGGCGACATCACCCACCCCGCAAGACACCGATTTTACACGCGACGTATTAGGTCGGTACATCTGTAATGGCCTCGATGAGGCAATGAATAGCACACCAGAGGGAAGCAACCGTCCAGATGCACGTGATTTTGATATCATTGTGATTGGAGGAGGTACTTTCGGCTCGGCAATTGCGCAGCAATTATTTGCTAACGATTGTGCAGGTAACCATCGCATATTGGTGCTCGAAGGTGGCTCATTTTTTGTTCCCGAACATAACCAGAATATGTCATCAGGAATTGGGCATAAAGGCGATAAACTTAGTAATGGAGAAGCACGATCTATTTCTAGTTTACGAGCTCAAGGTCATATGGATGGAGAGCCTTTTGAAGAAGTTTGGGGCTTACCATGGCATTCACCTATTGGCTTTTCCGGGTTATCGTACAGTATTGGAGGTCGTTCAGTTCACTGGGGCGGATGGTCACCTCGCTTACTTGACGAAGAAATGCCCACCTCTACTTCTGGTGCCCCACATCACTGGCCAACAGAAGTAGTGAGTGATTTGAAAAAACAATATTTTGATGAAGCTGCCGAGCAAATTGGTGTTGATGTTACCAACGATTTCATTCATGGACCTCTACACGAAGCTATGCGTCAACGACTCGCTGATGGCATTTCAGCAGGAAACATTGATTCTGCTATTCCACTTTCTGAATTACCCACAACATTAAAGATTCCCCCCAGAATGTCATCAGCAGAAAAGGAATTACTGAAGCTAGAAGCACCGCTTGCAGTACAGAGCAAATTATCCCGCCCAGGTTTTTATCCGATAAATAAATTCAGTACAGTTCCTCTGATAGTCAAAGCAGTACGTGCTGCATTCAACGAATCAAAAGGTGACGATGTAAAAAAACGCTTAATGCTTGTCCCTAAATGTCATGTTAAACGTCTTGGATATCAGGGTGGGCGTATCACTGAAGTATTTACGAATCAACGCGACAAACCAATTAAAGTTCCGCCTGGAGGTCGAGTGATCATCGCGTTAGGAACAATAGAGAGTATTCGACTAGCTCAGCTCTCATTCGAGGGAATGCCTAATTATGCCAATATTGGCAACAATTTGATGGCACATCTACGCTCAAATCTACAATTCCGCATTCCACGTAAAGCCCTTGAACCTCTTCTTTCACCATCTATTAATGAATTACAGTCAAGCGCATTATTTGTTAAGGGCAGAGCGACCCGAACAGATGGCTCCGTCATAGGCCATTTTCATCAGCAAATCACAGCTTCTGGGCTAGGTTTTGTTGATTTCAATTCTGAAGCCGAGTTATTCAAAACGATTCCAGATCTAGATGATCTAGAGCTGTTTAAGACGGCTGATGACAGCTCAGTGGTCATTACAGTTAGAGGAATTGGTGAAATGATTCCAAAAAATACAAACAGCTTTGTAAGACTTGATCAAGAACCAGATGAAAATGGAGAGAAAAGAGCCTTTGTCTCTATTGAATCTGACCCAACTGTAGATGATGAACTTCATCAAATAATGGATAAAAATGCTCAAGATATTGTCGCTCTTTTTGCCAATGGACATACTGTTGAACCACCTCCAGGTTCAACTAATAAATCGCCAGTAGGCGGAGCTTTTCGACGTGATGGTTTAGGATCTACTCATCACGAGTGCGGAGGGTTAGAAATGGGCAGTGATTCCAATACGTCTGTGACTAATTCGGACGCAAGATTGTGGCATGTTGAGAATGCCTACGTGGCTGGACCAGCTTTATTTCCCACTATCGGCTCACCTAATCCAATGCTAACAGGTATTGCTTTGAGTCGAAGATTAGCAGATTATTTAATTCCACAACCGAGCCCGCAAATTGTCGAATCAGGTTATACCTCAATTTTTGATGGATTGACGATCAATCGTTGGCGTATGTCAAGGATTTCAAACCAAACTAATAATGACCCGGGTAAGGTAATTGTATGTGGAGGAGCTCTTGAAATGGTTCCGGGAAATGACCTTGGCTTGCTCTGGTACACAAAACCAATGCCTGCTAATTATGTGCTTAAGCTAGAATGGTTACGTTTTAGTCACGAAGATAATTCTGGTATTTTTGTTCGTTTTCCACATCCTGACAGCAAGGGTTATAACAACACAGCTCATGTTGGCGTTGACTTCGGCTTCGAAGTCCAAATCGATGAACTAGGAAACCCGAATGGTCTTCCAATTCAAACCACCGGCGCCATTTATAATGAGCAAAATCAGAACCTTACACAACAGTCCGCCCTTCCTGCAAATGAATGGAATGAGTTTGAAATCCAAGTCCAAGGACAGATTTATACGGTCTTTCTTAATGGAATACAGGTAACAAAGTACACGAATATCGATCCTAACCGAGGTTTGCCCAGCACTGTTGCCGACCCAAGCTTTATTGGATTACAAACGTATCCCGGTTCTCGAATGGCTTACAAAAATATTCGATTTAAACCCTTATAAATGCCATTTTGGATTAATAAATCTTACACTCGTTATTAGTTCCGGTTGCACTGATAACGCTAGCTCATATATTTTTATATTGTATTCAGTTAACACATTTTCACCAGTACAATACTCTTCAAAATGGCAATCTAAATTGTTAAGAAAAAATTGTGCCAACAGGATAATGATTTATTGTATGTACAAACCAGAAAAACCAAAACTTACTATCAGTAATTTTAAATCTTCAAGCTACCTGCTTGTAACTTAAATTTTGAAAGAAGTTTACTTAAGGAACCTTAAGATCAAGTCCAATTATTATTAGCTTGCAAAAACTACCGCTAAATTCTAATCGACTTAATCAGAGACTCCTTAAAAAGAGTGCAAAAATAAATTAAACATCGATTAATTTATTTTTGCTATAAGATTTTTTAAAAAAAATATAGAGTACAAATATAATTTTATTTTAAAAAATTTTTCTATTTAAGTGTTCCAAAAGTTTTGATAGTATCTGCTATAAATTTAGGAGGTCAAAAAAATTGATAAAAAACACCACATTATTTCAAAAATGTTTCACATGAATCTCTTAACAAATTACTTTAACCAACATTAACTTTGCACGCTAAACTACATTAAAAGTGTGTCTTAAGTTATTGATATATAATATATTACATACCACTTAAAAAAATATTTTTTTATTTAAACAAATATATACTTTCCTGGTTACTTACTTGCTTCCGCCAAACCTATGAAGAGTGATACCTTGTAACCAATTGAATTAATATTGCTTTTAAAAAACAAGAATACAGAGAGAATTTTAAACGGATGGAAAAAACTGTTTTTTCCCTTTTTTAATTCATTTTTTCAACCCGAAAAATGTTGATGCAAGATAGGCTCTAAAGTTCATGCGAGCAATGAACTCCAAATTGGCAGAAGGTTATGGGTAATCAGGTATACTTTTAATATTCCAATTAATATCAGTTTTAAAAACCGCCTATAAACTCAATTAGATTCAATCTAAAGTTGAGCTTAAAAATATCAAACTAAATTTATTATAGATAATAAAATTCTGTTTGGTAAGTAGGAGTTGATTTCATTCGCTGAAAAGCAGGGAAACGGAGC
>JAGLDH010000029.1 GCA_023145835.1 Methylococcales bacterium | reverse complement strand
CTGAGCCTGAACCTGAACCTGAACCCACGCCTGAACCCTCATCCTCTATTTCTGTTTATAATCAAGCCTATATAGAAAACTATGCAGAAGATACCATTAGTGAAATCAAAAAAAATGCCCATGATGCTTATGTTTTAATTGACTCTTTTTCCCCAGGTGTTTCTAATCATATTGCAGCAATTCAAAATAATAATAACCAAGTATCTGGATATATCAGCGTAGGAACGGGTGAAGATTGGCGAGATGATTTTAAACTGTTATCGACTTATTTATCTCCAATTGAATGGAAAGAATGGCCCGGTGAATTTTTTGTTAATCAAACGACTACAGGTATTTTAGATGTAATGAAAGCCAGAATAGATACCATGGCTGATCTGGGGTTGGACTGGGTAGAATTTGACAATATGGATTGGTTTGATGGTAATAAGTCAAAATATAAACTTAAGATTACTACTCAACAGTCGAAAGCATACGTCAATGCCCTGTGTGCTTATACCCATAAAAAAGGAATGAAATGTATGGCAAAAAATATGGTCGAAGGATTTGAAAATTTCGATGGAGTGACCTACGAATCATACAATAATGAAAAAAACTGGTGGGATAATGAAGGTATGATGAGCTTTTTGTCTTCTGGCAAGCCTGTAATCATTGTTCATTACAACGAAAGTAATTGTGATGAAGTATATGATGATTATAAAGATACCTATAACAGTGAAGATATTTCATTTATATGTGAAGACAAAAAACTTAAGAAATACAATCACTACTAATATATACTTCGCGCGGTCACGGATGCGATTTTCTATCGGTTATTTTTGCCGATAGACTGCGCTGCTGAAATAGTTGCTTACCTCCTCACTATGCGCCTATTTCAGCACCTTGCTATCAACAAAAATTAACTCGCTATAAAATCCGTATCCGTGGCAGCACGAAGTATAGACTTTCTTTTTTTATGATGACGGAATAATTTATAGTACTGAAAAATTGTATTAGAATCAGCTGATTCCTTATGTGAGAATATGTGATCTATCAAAAAAACGTTGGGAGTTTTTAGATTAATGTTTGACTGGATTCCTGACAGTCATTTTGTAACAGCCACCACAAGAAGTTTGGTTGTTATGTTTTCAACCATTGTCTTCTCAGTTGGAGTTGGGCTTCCACTTGGCACGTTAGCAGGGCTTTATCAGTTTAGAAGAAAAAGATTTTTACTTGGGATTTTAGCGATACCCTTATTGATGCCCTCATTTTTGTGGGCAATTGGGCTATCCCAATTTCAAGAGTTGTTTACTATTTCTGGTTTTTCTCACTCCTCAGGTGCATTGGGGTCAGTTTTTGTCTTTAGCTCATTACTCATCCCGCTTAGCATCTATACATCTATGTTAGGTGTGAAAAGTGTTTCACCCCATCAAATTGATGCATTTATTTTGGCTGGATCAGCCCTCTGGGCTTTTTTTCAAGTATTAAAACGAACGGCTCCAATCACTATATTGATTTCAATTTTGGCAGGGATAATGACTTTATCAGACCCTGGGCCAGGGTTAATATTGGGTTTTCCCAGTGCTGCTGCTGAAATATTGATTAGCTTCTCGGCTCTTTTTGATTTTGATCTTGCCCGACAACAGTGTTTTTTTATTGCCGGACTTTCCTTATTTTTTTTCTTACCCATTATGCTGTTTTTGGGCTCTCACTTATCTGCTGTTCTTTTAGCTCAAGAGTCTTCATCAATAAAATTAGTTGAAAATTCTACAGTTCAACGATATGCAGCACCCACCTTTATCATTTTATTAATTATAATTATAGGCATTCCTTTAGTGGGTCTTTTTAAACCTTTGTGGCAAGGAATTGATTTTAATTATGCACTTAAAACAATCCAACGTACATGGCTTAATACTATTTTTTACTCAACAAATTCGGGCTTATTAAGTACAGTTTTTGCTCTAACTTTTGTATTATTTTTTGGACATTATCAAAAGATAAGAATTGCTATGCTCAGTTTTTCCTTATTATTCATTATATTGCCATCTTCGTTTGTGGCTCTTAATGTACTTGAATTAGGTGCTTCTGTTTCAACTAGCTGGGATTGGTTGTTTCGTGGACGGCTTTTGATTTCAGCAGTTTTAGGGCTAAGGTTTTTCCCAATTGCAACATTGCTAGTCTTAAATAGATACGCATCGATTTCTCCCACTTGGTTTGAAGCCGCTAAAATATCGGGCGTATCAAAAACCAAATTCTACCTTCAAGTACTCATCCCTTTTCTAGCTCCTTCGTTGGCTCTTTCTGTTCTGGTTATATCACTATTGGCAACAGCAGAAATTGGAACGGTTTTACTACTAAGGCCTCCAGGAGAAGATTCTTTTCCTTTGGCTATTTTTACTGTTATGGCCAATGCATCAGAAATTAAAGTCTCTTCGCTGTGCTTAATTTACTTTGTTATTTCGGCAGTTAATTTAACTGTTCTCTGGACTATTTTTGGAAAAAAGGCATGAAGAAGAATAACGGTTTAGAGGTCATTCAAGTCTGTAAAAAATATGCAGATCAAACCGTATTAGACAATGTTTCATTTTCTGTAAAGCCTGAGCAACACACGGTGGTTTTAGGAGAATCAGGTTGTGGAAAATCCACTCTTTTAAGAGTAGTTGCAGGTTTATTCGCGCCAAATGCAGGCAAAATTACAATTGATGGCAATAGGGTTTCTTCTGCAAATCAAATAATCATTCAACCTCACCTACGAAATATTGCATTAGTTTTTCAGGATTTAGCTCTTTGGTCTAACTTAACCGTCTTAGGCAATATTACTCTGGTTTTATCAGCAAAAAAATTTTCAGCAGTTAATGTAAAGAAACAAGCTAAAGATGTTCTAGAAATGTGTGGAATAATATCCCTCGCTAATAGAAAACCTTCAGAAACTTCAGGTGGACAACAACAAAGAGTCGCTCTTGCCAGAGCTATCGTTTTACAGCCTAAATATCTACTTTTGGACGAACCTTTTTCCGGGCTAGATCTGGTAACAAAATATGATTTGATGGAAGAAATAGTCGCTCTTGCTGACAAAAAAAATATCACTATTATTCTTGTCACACATGATCCATTTGAAGCTACTTTTTTTGCCAAGCAAGCATTAATTTTAAGTCGGGGGAA
Organism: Methylococcales bacterium; assembly: GCA_023145835.1. GTDB lineage: Bacteria > Pseudomonadota > Gammaproteobacteria > Methylococcales > Methylomonadaceae > QPIN01. The sequence continues at coordinate 6,260 of JAGLDH010000029.1, read as the reverse complement.
AATAGTAGAATCAGGATTATTTAAAGATCTTCTAGCACAATCACAAAACCCAATTATGCTAAAATTTAGAAGCCAGCTCCAAAAAACAAATGACTTACCTGCTGTTAATGATTAGTTTTTTTAATCTTATTCTACTCGGCTGTTGCCAATACAACCACTGTGTAGAAAGGTTTAATATTCATGATACACTTAATATTTAATGATGGCCGTCTATAGATAATAATGAATTTTCTGTATTAAATAGATCATCTAAATTTCAAAAAAATTAAAGTAAAACCAATCAAATGATCAGATCCGATACGGATGATTACCAAAAACTTTTTATACAAGACATCCCCATGATGGATGTTAGAGCGCCTGTAGAATTTGATAAAGGTGCTTTTCCTAATAGTCAAAATGTTCCCCTTTTAAATGATATGCAACGTAAAACTGTGGGTACCCAGTACAAACAGGAGGGACAGGATGCTGCTATTGCTCTGGGTTTGAAATTAGCTACACCCGAAATTCGACAACAAAGGTTAAAACACTGGGAACAGTTTGTAAATACCTACCCAGAAGGTTATCTGTATTGTTTTCGGGGGGGGTTACGTTCTCGCACAACTCAATCTTGGTTGAAGGAACAAGGGGTTAATTACCCTTTGATTAAAGGTGGCTATAAAGCCATGCGGACTTATTTGTTACAGCAACTGGATGTCAGTTGGCAACAGGTTCCCTTGGTGATCTTAAGTGGGTTTACCGGCTCTGGAAAAACCAGAGTATTAAAGAAAACCCGTTATCATTTAGACTTAGAAGGACTGGCAAATCATCGAGGGTCTGCTTTTGGTAGTGATATTCATGATTTTCAACCTAGCCAGATTAATTGGGAAAATCAATTATCTATTGCCAGTCTCAAGCATCGGCATCAGCTTCCTGATTCAGGGTTACTATTAGAAGATGAAGGTAAAAGGATAGGGCGGATTATTATGCCCGAGGGTTTAATTCAGAAAATGTCACAAGCGCCTATTATATTTCTTGAGCGCGAACTAGAACAACGTATTGAGATTATTCGTGAAGATTATATAACTCATAATTGGCCATTTTATCAGCAGTATTATCCAGAGACTGCTAATGAAAAATTTTCTTATTTTGTGCTGGATAGCCTTGGTCGCATAAAAAAACGCTTGGGCGGTACTCGGTACAAAAAAATAAACGCCCTCTTTATTCAAGCGTTAGATCATTTATTCGAAACAGGAAACAGCTGTTTTTTTGATGAAGGAATCCGCCTGTTACTCCTAGAATATTATGATCCAATGTACCAATATCAGTTACAAAAAAAACAATCTAAAATTTTATTTCGTGGAACAAAATCGGAAATATTAGCGTGGGCTGATGAACACTTAAAAGCAATGAAACAATGAAAGAAACGCCAATATTTAAAGACCTGGTTTTTGTAGGGGGTGGACATAGCCATGCCCTAGTGTTACGAAAATGGGCAATGAATCCTCTTCCCGGTGTACGCATTACCTTGGTTAGCCCACAAACCATGACGCCTTATTCAGGTATGCTGCCAGGGTTAATTTCGGGGCATTATAGTTTTGCTCAAACACATATTGATCTGGTGAAATTATCGCTATGGGCTAATATCCGTTTTATTCAGGACAGTGTGACAGGCATTGATACGGAGACGAATACCTTACAACTTAAAAACCATCCCGCTATTGAATTTGATCTAGTTTCTATTGATATTGGTTCTACTCCCAATCAACAAATTGAAGGGTCAGCTGAATTTGCCATCCCTATTAAACCGATTAGTGGATTTTATCAGCGCTGGAAACTCATTCAACAGAAGGCTCAACAAGCCAAGATAAAATCATTATCTGTTGTGGGAGGCGGAGCGGGCAGTGTTGAAGTAATTATGGCCATTGCCTTTAATTTAAAGTCCGTGGATTCTTCGCTGCAATACCATTTAGTCACCTCATCTGAACATATTTTATCAGGTTATAACCGCTCAGTTGTTAATCGGGTAAAACAACAATTTAAACAGATGGATATTAAGATCCACACATCAAGTCGTGTTAAAAAACTAAGCCAAGGTGTTATTCATTGTCACAATGCTGACTCCATTAAAACAGATGAAATAATCTGGTGTACCCAAGCCTCAGGTTCACACTGGTTAAAAAATAGCCCGTTAGAATGTGATGATGCTGGTTTTATGAAAGTTAGACAAACTTTGCAATCTTTACACTACGATCATATTTTCGCTGCAGGTGATATTGCAAATATGGTGGCAGATCCTAGGCCTAAAGCTGGGGTGTATGCGGTTAGACAAGCTAAAACTTTATTTGATAATTTACGTGCCGTTTTATTAAACCAATCGCTAGCTGACTATAAACCTCAAGGTGGTTTTTTAAGTTTATTGGCATTGGGTGATAAACAAGCCACTGGGTCAAAGTCTTTCTTCAGCTTTTCGGGTGACTGGGTTTGGCGCTGGAAAGATTCTATTGATGTAAAATTTATGAATCAATTTCATCAATTACCTATTTTATCCATGTCTTCTAATATCACTATTTATCCAGAACTTATTGATGATGCAGAAAAAACAGAACAGCATGATCCGTTAAAACGTTGTGCAGGGTGCGGGGCAAAAATAGGGGCTGATATATTACAACAAGCCTTGAATGAAGTGCTGGGTGAAAAATATTATCAACCACAGGATGCCGTACAAATTAGTCAACAAGCCGAGATTATCTATCAAAGTGTTGATGCCCTTAAAGCCCCCATACAAGACCCGTGGTTATTTGGAAAAATTGCAGTGAATCATGCCTTAAGCGACCTTTATGCGATGAACCTAAAGCCTGAATCGGCCCAAGTATTGATCAGTTTGCCTTATGCCGGCTCAAAGGTACAAAAAAGACAGTTAAAGACACTGATACAAGGCATTTCGACACAACTTGATACCTTGCAATGCCGCTTTATAGGTGGACATACATCAGAAGCCAGTGAACTTTCCGTTGGATTGGTCGTTAATGGCGTTCAAGATAAAAAGCCATTATTTCATAAACAGGGATTAAACCCAGGAGATAAACTTGTTTTATCAAAACCTTTGGGAACCGGTGTTATTCTAGCTGCTGCAATGCAAGATGAATGTGAGGGTGATATTTTTAATCAGGCTGTTTCTTCAATGCTGCAATCTAATGATGAAGCCGCAAAAGTCTTAAGTAAATTGAATATCAAAGCCTGTACAGATATTACAGGATTTGGATTATTAGGGCACTTAAATGAACTTTGTCTAGCATCTGATTGTGCAGTGAGTTTAAATTTAAATGCCATTCCTTTTCTGCCTGGAGTGGAAGCGTTAGCTTTAAAAAATATTAAAAGTAGTCTTTATTCTCAAAACAGGCAAATATTTAAAACGATGGAATGGCCCGGATCTATCACGCAACAAGCACGTTTCAATTTATTATTTGACCCACAAACATCAGGCGGGCTGTTAGCAGGAATCCCTTCAAATATTTATGCTGAACTTGGTCATGATTTTCATCATCAGTTTTATACTATTGGAAAGGTGAATATGCCTAATGATTCTACCTTGAAAATAAGGATTGAAGAGAGGGAGGGAACTTAATCTCAAGTTAATGCGCGCCGTGCCCAGAGGTGCGTTTTAATTTCCTTTCGTTCATGTGTAGAACATACGATGTATCTTTTTGGTTGTTCTTTAACGGAGTCCCATCAGAGGAAATCTGAGTAAGGGTTTTTTCGTCTGTAATTTGATATTTTCGTATAGATGAATCTTTACGGGATGTTAATGTGACAATTTTAGTTTCATCGTTCCAAGTATATTTTCCTTTTTCAAAATATTCTCTCGCTGAAGCTTTTGCAGGTTGGGTTACTAACAAATAATTATTTCTATTTTTTAAGGATAATGTTGTTTTAGTACCATCACAGTCCTTACAAGGAAGAAAGCCTAAAAAAACACCATGATATTTACCCTTTTTAGTTATATGCTTTGTATGACCTGCTTGTTTTGGAGGTATTGGATTAACCTCTCCCATAGTTTCAATCTCAGACTTAGCCATGGCTTGGTTAAATGTAAGAGTGCTTAGTAATATCAGTACCAGTTGTTGTTTTAAAAGAATTGCTATTATTTTCATTATATTTTTACCTCGAAATGAATAAGATATTTTGTTTACAGTATAAATATACTTTACACTTTTTGAACTACTCTAAGCATTTGAATTAAAATTAAAGGGGGAGACGAAACCCTTTTTCAAGATCTCCTTGAGACTTATATCTAAAATAATGCCTAGCTAACAAATCCAGTTTTCTTAATTCAATTATTGTGCTGCAAAGGTAGTGTATTGTTAGTTTAAAAGATCAATATTTAGATAAATGTTAATCACATCACTAAGTGGTGTTAACCAATCAAACCCTTTTCCTTCAGAAAATGAATTTTTCTTATTTATTAATGTAGTACGGGGTAGGCTCTTTCTTAAATTCTCAATATGTTGAGAAATTTAAAAAACCTGCTCGAGCACTGCTTATCGTTTAATTATACACAATTACCCCTCCCCCTCCCTCCCATAAATGTTCCTAATTAGAAAGAATCTTCCGCCACGTACTGAAAACTCTTTAAAATTAAACCTCAAAGGTATGGGACTGGGCTCCAACCATTCAAAGGCACAATATATAAGCATTATAAAGTTAAAAAATACTATATATTGTGCTTTTTGGTGGCTCTTGAATGGTTGGAGCCCAGTCCCAAAGGTATATTCACGAAGTATTTAACCAGCGAGGAAAGTAAAATTTTCACGCTATTTTATAGCCAGAAACCCTTTTAGAGATTTTAAGCGACAACTGAAAAGGCTACATTAATTAAGTAAATTTTTAACGGAAAATTCTTGCTAACCAGGTTGGCTTTTAGTAATACTTTCACAGCTTCCTCTCCTTATTCAAAATAAATTCACCTACTTGTGAGATAACTCATAGGTTACCACCTTCAAATAAAGGAATATAGTATCTAACAAAAGCAGATACATAATTGAAATGTTTTTTCTTAGCTTTATACCAAATCAACAGCTCGTTAAAAAAAATGAACTTTTAAATAAAGCAGTTGTCGACCATTTGCTTAAAATTAACACTTCAATGTCAATCAATAAAAATACTAATTATACTTAATAAATCAATGCATTACATCTATACCCCGTTTGTAAATAGAAGAGCTATTATCCAAATACTAATAGAAGTTATAACTGGAATAAATGTATACCTGATCTCAGTTAAAAGAAAACCCCTAGGTATTTTTTAACATATTAAACCAAAGTCTGTTGATAAACTAAACCGGCCGTTTATATAGTAAGGAGAAGATCTACAATGCGAATTCTCATAGCTCAAAATGATCCAACCGTAACAGAAAAAATTAAAGCTAATCTTATCGCTGAAGATTTTGATGTTGATGTAGCTAAAGAAGGTGAAGAAGCTTTATCCTATGCAGAAGACGGCGATTATGGCGCTATTATTTTAGATATTTTATTAGAAAAAAAGAATGGCTTTGATGTGTGTGAAGGTATCCGAAATAAAGACAATGGTACACCAATAATGATGCTCACTGAAAAGTCTACACACAATGATGAGATAGATTCTTTAGAGTCAGGTGCTAATGATTTTTTACGTATTCCTTTTTCCGTGCCTGTATTGATGGCTAGAATAAGAGTATTGCTTCGAACTCATTATAAAGAGAAAAGTGGTAACATCGCCTTTGGTTCATTTTTTTATAACCAGCAAAACAAAAAATTTTTTTTTGATGATGAAGAAATTTTGCTTACCCGTCGGGAAAGCAAAATTTTTGAAATACTTATGTTAGCAAAAGGAGATGTTGTACCTAAACAATCACTAATGAATCATGTTTGGGGAATTGACTTTGATGGAGACCCTAACATTGTCCATGTGTATATTGGCTATTTGCGACAAAAAATTAGTGATAAACAAAATAAACAAAATAAACAAGTATTACAGACTGTTCGAGGGATAGGCTATCGATTGGTTGATGAAATAAAAGAATAAACTTTAGTATTTCACTAAAACAAAAATATGAATTTGTCTTTCTTTGCCCAATTAGTAGAACGGCTTGATTGTAATTCAGATTGACAAAAACAACAGAAAAAACATTTTATCTTACTCAAAGTGAAGCTATCAACTTCTTCATCTTTCCATTGTTCAACAAAATAAAAACAAAGAGTGAAAGAACCATACCGATCAATTCTAAGAATAACCTAAGTCTATCT
>JAGLDH010000028.1 GCA_023145835.1 Methylococcales bacterium | reverse complement strand
AGATAGACTTAGGTTATTCTTAGAAAACTTTTGTTATAGTAACTGTCACTGATAACAACGTATTATCGTTATGAGGTACTCCTCTAAGTATTTTTTGTTATACACAATAAAATTAATATGATTTCTAATGAAACCTATGATTAAGTCTTAAAGTAACAATTTAATAGAATGTAACTTATTGAATTAATTGAATATAGGTTTTTATGAACGCTGCACCCATAATGGTTATGTCTGGGTTTTTAATTAGAGAGAACATAGAAAAGGCTAATGGCCTACTTGCTTTTTTGGCAGATAGGTCGAACTGAAATTGAGTATATTATTGATGAATAAGTTTGAGCTAAAAACAATAATTATAGCTTTGGGGATATTTTTTATGCTTCTTTCTGCTTTTTTAGTCAAAAGTGGAATAATAATTGAAACAAAAAACAATGACAAAACAGACACTAGCAAGCGTAACTTAATTATTGGTTTTTTACTAATCTCTAGTATAGGTATGTCTCTGTCTCTAACATCTTAAAATAATTAGAAAATCAAAAATCAAGGGGTCAGAAATTTTCCTATGCATTATTGAGACTATCAGCCCACCCCCCGGGGCTGATAGTGGCATGTATCAGCTCTTACCATAGGGAATGGCTTTATATATGAACATAATATCTTTCGCCAGGTCTTTCAGGGTATTCAACAATATAATAATTATTTTGTTCGCCTAATATCGTTGCTCCACTAATCTGCAAACTCTGTCTATTGGTAAACTTAGTCATATCATCGATTATATTATCAACTATACGTATTGTTTGTAATTGAACCTGATAAGTTAAATTCAGAAGACTCACAGAATATAAATAATTGTTATACATATTTTGATAAATTTGGATATATAAAGGATTATAAATCGTATCCATCGAAGCTGAAGCAAGGTATGACTTTTTCATTCGTCTAGCCAAATTAGCTTTCTTTTGAGCGCTGTAATTCGCCCAAACCTCTTGAAGCTGGATGCTTACATAAGAAGATGATCTATAACTTTTTTTATCCTCTCTATCCACAAAATATTTAATCATCCTATTTTTTTCTTTTAAATAAATTTCTTTTGTGATTTTAACAGGAGTACCAATAATTTTTTCTAGAAAATTATACTGTGATAGGGCTGTATTCAATGATGATTCGGGGACTAAAACTTTATGTTTTTTATCCATAACCAAAATAGGATTGTATTTAGCAATAATATCCATAATATTATAACCAAGATTTAATGAATTTCGTTTAGCAACATCAAAATAAAACTCCTGATATAAGTCTTCTCTTATTTTCACCAAATCTGAAGGCGATTGAGAATAAATTCCTTTGGGTAGTGCTGTTCTATATATTTGTGGTAATAATTTATTGATCATATAAGCATAATCGTTAGTACTCTCCGCTGGATTAGCTTTAAAGTCTTTTATCGCCAACTTTTTCACCTTGGCTTTATCTGAGTTAGATAATTTACTTTGAGCGACAAACTCCACTACCTTCACCATGCTGTTTAACATAAAACCTGTTAAATATTTACCCTTTCTTTTGACCTTATAACCATCTTTAGATTGAACAAAGAATTTTTTATTTTTATCCATTTCAAAAACAGGGTTATATTTTTTAAATATAGTGTTTATGGGCTTATAGCCTCCTATCTTCCTGTACGTCCATTCATAATGTAATATACGATAAGCAGCTTGTACAGCTAGCTGATATTCAAAATCGCTCTTCGAGCTATCAACTCTCTTAACCAATTTATTAAGATATTTAGACGTATTTAATGCTTTCGCTGGATTTTCCTTGAAGAAAGCAACCCAAAAATTATGAATAGCCCATTTATCGCTAGACGATATTTTTTGTCTTGATAACATACTAGCTAAATCAATAACCTTAATAATGTCACTTCGATAGAGCGTGTGACCATCCTTTTTTGCATAAACAGTTTTAGCTTGAGCCAAGCCAAAGGTTAAAAAAAATAAAAATATTATTGCTAAATTTTTTCGTTTCATAATTGTTCCTTATATGAGGTATTCTGTATTTTTACAGTTTTAATAATGTACATTCTTCTAGGTTTCATTTACTTTCAAACAACACATTTTCCATCTATTTTGGATTGCTAAACGACTCGTGTTTTTTAGTAAATTTCCATCAATAATGCTACTTCAAATTAAACTGGATTACAGCTACCCAAAAGGATAGTTTTAGTGCTTTTTATAAATAATCGAGCTATAAAACACTCTGGTGCAATTTATTAGGATATTAATCCTCCTAACCATTCTGTGGAGTACTCTAGTTATTCAGTTAAATAAATTGACTACCTGCAATAAGCTATGATCATGCACTTTACATCTCTAATTTCTTAATAAAATCATCTGTGCCACAAGGCAACCCTTTTCAACATGAGAGGTCAACAGCTCCATATTTTTATTAATACATTAAACATATCTCATGTGTAACGGTTTTAATACTTTTTGCAAACTTGTTTTATCTTTTAGGCTCAAGATCAAATAAAAATATAGAAAAATACTAATTATTTAAGAAAAACCATACATCACATCAGGTTGACTTTAAAATCAAACACTTAAAGACAACCTGACCTTGGTTACGCTTAATTATGGCTCATATCAATGTATTGACTCCTTTATAATCTGTTTGCTATGATTGAAATCACAACAGAAAAATCATATTTTTGTTGGAGTTCTTGGGTATCTTCTGAATTAACTTAATAAATAACCAGAAGATATAAATTTTTATATTTTGGAAAAAATTATGAGTACTAAGAATACAAATTCAATAAAAGAGCTAACTTCTGAAGAAATTGACGATGTATCCGGAGGATGGGGTCATTGGTTTAAGAAGAAAAGCTATAAGAGAAGGCGCAATAAGAATTGTTGTTTTAAATGGAGAAATCCCTGTAAACGTCCTGGTCCTGGTCCTGGCCCTGGCCCTGATCCTGTAGGCCCTTAATTTATTTACTTAGGCAGCGGATAGATTAGCCTAGATACGTTTATCGCTAAAAAATCCGCTTCTTTAAAATTAAACTTGACTACTGTTGGGATAAAATATTAGCCACTCCGCGCGTGCTTATTGTTACACTTTGTGAGTGGCTAATTTCCCGAGCGTCAATCATTCCTTAGCCCCCCCCCCTTTCTCCTTTTTAATAAATTAAGGAAATTAAGGTGTCAGCCAGCTTGATTTTGATCTATCTTGCTCTATGCCTTGTACATAGCACGATTATCAAGAATAGTAATTTCCAACCAGCCTCTACACATCATTCATAGAAGTAATAATACACAGAATATATTTAAGTCTAAGGAAGATATGGTCAGAATAAAAGGAGATTATAGCGTTATCTTTGTCGAAAACAGCTTGCTATTTTCATGCTTATATCATCATGATAAATCACCTGCATCGGCTTATTACCCCAAAGAATAAAGAGTAGCTAACACTAATAAAATTCATGCAGAACATAGAGTGACAGGTATAAAAATCAAGTTGGCTGACCCCTTGATTTTATGAGCTATGGTGGTTGGCATGCTTGTGGGTTGGTTTATTAGCAGTGTGTCCTCTTATTAAAGAGGTAGCATTTCAACCACCAGTGGGCGGAATACAAATACTTGCATTTTTCGTGTTGTTCGTTGCTACTTTTGGTTTGTCGTTTCTTTCTGGATTCAAGGGTAATGAATGGTTAGAAGAAAAGGTTTCTAAACGAGGTTTCGAATTACTAAATACAGTCCAAGCTGAATCATCACTTGCTGCCATTTCTCAGTGCTAACAAATATGAGCCGTTTACCTAATTCAAGGTAATTCAAGGGGTCAGCCAACTTGATTTTAATCTATTCTGAGCTATACTTTTTACATGGCTCGATTATCAAGAATAGTAATTCCTAACCTGCCTCTACACATCATGCATAGAGGCAATAATAGACAGAATATATTTGAGTCTGAGGAAGATATGGTCAGGATTAAAGGAGATATAGCGTTATCTTTGTCGAAGACCGGTTGCTATTTGCATGCTTATGTCATCATGACAAACCACTTACACCTGCTTATTACCCCAGAGGATAAAGAACAGCTAACAAAATTCATGCAGAGCCTAGCAAATAGATACGTCAGGTACTTTAATGCAAAATATAAAAGAACGGGGACTATCTGGGAAGGGCGTTTTAAATCATGCTTGGTTGATAGTGACGAATATTTATTTACCCTGTGTAAGTACATTGAAATGAATCCTGTTAAGGCAGGAATGGTTAAAGACATTGCCGACTACAAGTGGTCAAGCTATCCATATAATGCTTTGGATAAAGAAGATAATTTGATAACTGAGCATAAATTATATGAGGACTTAGGGCTAACTACTAAGCAACGAAATAGAAGATACAAAGAGATATTCGATAGTTTAGATATAGAAAAGCAAGAAAGCCGGATATCTTCCGCGACAATGCGTGGTGAGGTATATGGTAGCGATGTCTATCATAACAAAATAGGCAAGTTGATTTCAAGACCAACCAGGGTAGCTTCTCATGGAGGAGATAGAAAGAGTGAAAAATATAATAATCAAGTTGACCCCTTGATTCTATGAATGATTTAGATACTCGTGTATGGGGTTTTGGGCTCATTTTATTTGGCATCTTTTCTGTAGCCTATCACTTAGGCTATGATTTTATGCGAAGTGGTTCTATAAACATTGCTCTTGCTGGTGGTTGGCCTATCGTGCCTCAAAATATAATGCCAGCAATAGTATTCACCATTGGTCTTTACCTTTTGTATTTAAATAGGTAAAGAAGTTTCTTTCTTCCATTTTTCAAACTTAAACCAACACTACAATTATCTAAGGAGTTTTTTATGAAGAATATTCACATCGACAAACCTTCACAAGAAATCAAGGGGGCAGCTAACAATACCGCTTCCAGTGGCGCCTTAAATCATTGAATTACAAAGAGTATGCTAATTGTTTTTCGTATTTTATAAAAACATACTCACTTCAAAATCAATAGTTTGAATAGTTGTGTTTTAAATTTTTGATCCAAATTTTAATAGACAGCCTTTATAAGCCATTATTTTTTACTGTGCTATCAAACCTAAACTAGATATAAAACAATATATCCAGTTGATTTATTAGTAATAAAAATGACAGAAAGCGGTATTAGGGGCTTATGCGATGCAAATCATTAATAACCGATGAAAAGTGTTGTCATTCCCAAAAACTAGTCATTTCAGCTTGCACGATGACTCTCCTTTTGTCTAATTCGGTTCAATTTTTGGCTGGATAACCTGTGGTAAGTTCATAGCCATGTTTTAGACTATTTAATTAATAATTATAACGAGATATTTTGTTGGTAACGAGTTTATCAAATATTAGGTAACTAGATTGATTCTCTTCATAATTATCTTAGTTTCGTACTTCGTCTCTGTTTGGTTGATATTTCAGAACAATTAACATAAGACCACTTTTCTATTATTGTTATTTTTTATTTTTCTTTTATTAATGGTAACATCTAAAATTGTTTTTATGTCTACCGGTGAAAGAGTCAAAACTTATGGTTCAACTCTGTCCAGAAATATTTGGATGTTATGATTTTATAATTCGCTCAATATTGATGTACAGTAACTTTTGACATTACTGTAATTAAGAAAATTTTGGTAGCTAGCTTTTAACGCTGATCTTCACTTTTTATTGACAGGAACATAACTATTTTGAGTAAGGTATTCCGATCTGAGGCTTTAGATGCCCAGCAAACTAAATCACTCGGCGAGATTGTTCTAATACGACCTATTTCATTTGCTTATTTGACAGCTGGTGCTGCAATAATCGCTTTAATTATTGTTTCTTTTTTAGTTTGGGGGACTTATACCAAACGTAATACGGTTTCAGGTCAGCTTATTCCTAACACTGGGCTTGTCAAAGTTTTTGTTCCGCAGTCAGGTATAGTTTTAGAGAAAAATGTTGTTGAAGGGCAGCATGTTAAAAAAAATGACGTGCTATATATTCTGTCAAGTGAACGACAAAGTAGTACACAAGGTAATACCCAAGAAACTATCAGCAGACAAGTAAAATTACGTCAACAATCACTACGTGATGAATTAGAAAAAACACGGTTAATGTTAAAGGAGGATCGTGAAGCACTGGTTGAACAAATCAGTGGTATGGAAGCTGAGTTATCTAAACTTGATAGTCAGGTTATGAGTCAGAAAAGCCGTGTACAACTTGCTAAGGAAGCTCATTCTCGTTATCAAGGTTTACTGACTCAGGATTATATTTCCAAAGAACAGTTGCAGGAAAAGCAAGAAATCTTACTGGATCAACGTTATCGATTACAAGGCCAAGAGCGAGACCAAATCGGTGTTGATTATAAATTGACTGCACTACGCTATGAGTTGGCAAACTTGTCAATTAAACAGCAAAAACAATTGGCACTGATTGAACGAGAAATCACCAGTACCACTCAGGAATTAACGGAAAGTGAAGCAAAACGTAGTCTAGTTATTATCGCTCCAGAAGACGGTATTGCAGCGGCAGTATCTGCTGAAATTGGGCAAGCAGTTGATACCAATAAGCCACTAATTAGCATAGTACCTAATGGTGCCGTGTTGCAAGCACATTTGTATGCACCTAGTAAAGCCGTTGGTTTTGTAAATAAAGGAGATGCCGTACTATTACGATATCAAGCTTTTCCTTATCAAAAATTTGGACAAGCAGAAGGTGTCGTTTTGTCAGTTTCTAAAACAACTATTCCTAGTAATGAATTTTCTGGCATTGAAAGCTTAACTAACGGTGGTGCAGGAGGAAATAACGAATCGCTTTATCGTATTACTGTCGGTATATCGAAACAATCTATCAATGCCTATGGTAAGCCACAATCTCTACAAGTAGGTATGCTGCTAGAAGCTGATATATTACAAGATACTCGTAAGCTATACGAATGGGTTCTTGAACCACTTTATAGTTTGACAGGGAAACTTTAAATTAATTATGACCTTTACGAATGATTTAGCCTTTGGCTTTAGTTCAAAATTACCGCTTCTTTTACAGACAGAAGCTGCCGAATGTGGCCTTGCATGTCTAGGTATGGTTGCTGGTTATCATAAATACCGCACTGATTTAAGAACATTACGAGGACAGTTTCCAATATCTCAGAAAGGTGCAAGACTTGCTGATTTAATTAAGATTGCCTCAAATATGGATTTAGCGACACGGGCAGTCAAATTAGAATTAGAAGATTTAAAGCAGCTAAAACTCCCTTGTATATTGCACTGGGATTTTAATCATTTTGTAGTATTAAAGAATGTTGGAGCTAAATCTATTACAATCCATGACCCAGCGTCAGGTATTCGTAAACTATCATTTGCAAAAGCGTCTAAATCATTTACTGGCGTCGCATTAGAATGTTGGCCCAACACACACTTTAAACCTAAAGAAGAAAAGCAGACCATCACCTTGCGTGGTCTATTGGGACGAGTAAGCGGTATTTCTCGTTCATTTGGGCAAATTTTAATTTTAGCCCTTGCTTTAGAGGTTTTTTCTTTAGTAAGCCCTTTCTTTTTACAATGGGTGATCGACAATGTGATTGTCTCTGAAGATAGAGACTTACTCACCACCTTGGCCATTGGTTTTGGCTTATTAATGGTCATGCAACAAATCGTGTCGACAGTTCGTTCTTGGGTCATCATGTATATGGGAACAACACTTAATATCCAGTGGCGTGCCAATGTATTTTCCCATCTTGTTCGATTACCCACATCGTATTTTGAGAAACGACATTTAGGCGATGTAGTCTCTCGTTTTGGTGCCATAAATGAGATTCAACAAACATTAACAACTTCATTTTTAGAAGCTATTATAGATGGCTTGATGACGGTAGTAACGTTAGCAATGATGTTTTTTTACAGTTCAACTTTGGGTTGGATTGCTGTCTGTACAATGTGTCTGTATGCATTGATTCGTTGGGCATGGTATCGCCCCTTACGTAACGCAACAGAAGATCAAATTATTCATGAAGCTAAACAAGAGACTCATTTTTTAGAAACAATTCGAGGCGTTAAGACGATTAAGCTGTTTCAACGTCATGATGAGCGACGTTCAACTTGGCTTACCTTACTCGTCGAACAAATTAATGCTAATTTACGCACGCAAAAATTACAATTGTTTTACGCGTTATTGCATGGCTTATTATTTGGTATTGAAAACATTCTCATTCTTTGGTTGGGCGCTAAGTTGGTCATGGATGGAAATTTCTCTGTGGGTATGCTAATGGCGTTTAATGCATATAAAGGACAGTTTGATACTCGCGTCAGTTCTCTGATTGATAAGTTTTTTGAATTAAAAATGCTACAGCTACAAGGAGAACGGTTAGCCGATATAGTGTTAACCGAGCCTGAAACATCTTCAAAACCGGCAACCCAAATCAATGATACTTTGCTGAAACCCAGTATCGAGATCTCTAATTTACGTTTTCGCTATGCTGAGCAAGAGCCCTTTGTACTCGATGGTGTTGATTTTAAAATTAAAGCCGGGGAATCAGTTGCTATTGTAGGCCCATCGGGTTGTGGTAAGACAACACTTATCAATGTGATGCTGGGTGTTCTTTCACCGACTGAGGGCGATATTCTTATTGGTGGAGTTAATACCAAAGTTTTAGGTATCGATAACTTGCGACAAATGGTGGGTACTGTTATGCAAGATGATGTTCTCTTTGCGGGTTCAATTGCTGATAATATTAGTTTTTTTGATCCTCAAGCAGACCATCAATGGATTGATAAGTGTGCACAAATGGCTGCAATTGCACCAGATATTGCCGCAATGCCAATGAGCTATAACACGTTAGTGGGCGATATGGGAACGATACTTTCTGGCGGACAAAAACAGCGCATATTACTGGCAAGGGCACTGTATAAACGTCCTAAAATTTTATTTCTTGATGAAGCAACCAGTCATTTAGATATAGCACGCGAACAAGAAGTTAATGCATCGATCAAGGCACTTCGTATGACTCGTATAATTGTTGCACATCGACCCGAAACTATTGCAACAGCAGACCGTGTCATTATTATATCTAACGGAAAAGTCACCCGAGATAGTCGAGTATCTCAATCTCAACCTCAAGTAAAACAGAAAAAACAAAATAAACAAAAGAAACAAAAATCAATCCAAACAAATAGTGGTGTACCAAGCTACTCCTTATCTTTTGAAGCTAAACCGGGTAGGCTGTCGAAATGATTAAGGTAGTACGTTTTTTTTATAAGAGTATTGCAGTAACAACAATCTTAATGTTTCCTGTTAGTGGAATTTCGGACAATTTAAATGTTATATCAACAGTAGATGATCTATATAGCAATATAGATCCATTCTCAACACAAGAGAGCGTGCCAATTTCTCCCGCTAAAAATATGATGGCTAACAAAGAGCATGCCTGTCATTTTAATTCGGTAGGCTCACCTCTCAGCTTACTAGAAGCCGTAGAACGTTCGTTATGCAATAACCCAAAAACACGACAAACCTGGGCTAGTGTTAAGGCACAAGCTGCATTTGTTGGAGAAAACCAAGCTGCGTATTTGCCAACGCTTAATGCAACAGTCAGTGGAGCCTATGGAATCGATAAAACGGATGTAAAAGGGTTTTCTGATAATTTTAGTCGAGATAACGAGACTGTTGATTTCAGTTATAACTTAGATTTAACTTGGGTTTTATTCGATTTTGGTTTACGTAGTGCCAATCTGACAAATGCTCGCCAACTTTTGGCTGCAGCAAACGCAACACAAGATGCAACGTTACAAGCTGTCTTTGTAGAAACCGCAAAAAGTTATTACGATTTATTAAGCGCAATGGGTGCATTTAATGCAAGTGTGGAATCAGAAAAATCAGCACGGAAGAGCTTTATGGCGGCAGATGCTATGTATAAAGCAGGAACAGGAACACTTGCTGATAAGCTTCAGGCACAGACAAAATTTGCTCAAGCTACTTTAGACCGGGTTAAAGCCATCGGTGAATTGAAAAATGCACATGGTACCTTGGCTATTACTATGGGACTTGATGCTAATACCCCTCTGGTCGTTAATAATCAGCGAAGAGAGTTACCAAATACAGCTTTTGTAAAGTCAGTAGATGCGTTAATTAAAAATGCCAAACAAAATCATCCTAGTTTGATTGCAGCGCAGGCACAAGTACGGGCTGCAAAGGCAAAAGTAGGTTCAGCCAAAGCAGAAGGCCTACCCTCAGTATCATTGTCTGGCAGAATGAGTTATAACGACCAAGCAGGTACCCAAGGAGATACTGTAACAGATAATAGCAATATTGGACTTCAGGTCAATATACCATTATTTGAAGGGTTAGGGCGGTCGTATAAAATTCAATCTGCGAAAGCAGACGTTGAATTAAAAAATGCTGATTTAGCGAGTGAAGAACAAAAGATTTCACTCGAGGTTTGGACTAGTTACCATTCTCTACAAACAGAAACCGAGAATTTAAAAGCGACAGACAATTTATCTCAAAGTGCAACGCAATCGTATCAAGTAGCACATGGTCGTTACAAAGCAGGTATAGGTACCATAATAGAATTATTAAATGCCCAAAGTACGTTGGCAGACTCTAAGCAGCAGCGTATCGCAGCTTTATCAAATTGGCGAATAGCAAGACTGAAGTTAGCAAGTAGTCTTGGCAAGCTTGGGTTTTGGGCATTGTGATATTTTATCAAGGAGTTGCTTCTCACTGTATTTTCTTTGCCTCCCACTGAGGAATAAAAGTTATACAAAGTCATTTACATCATAAACAACTGGATTAAACTTATTCGTTGGCAACCTTTTAAAAAATATGCTCTTGATCGTTGATATTTTTCAGGGTTTGCCTACTTTTCTTAATCTGTAGCTTGTTAATCGTCATGTAATATTTGATATTAAGTATTATAATCTGAGCTTAACCGAATTTTCTAAGTTAAAGCTCCGCTTTTTCTGCTCAATCTGTTGAATAAGACTTTCATCCAAGCCCTCCACATACTCTATCTCATTTTTATTCTGAACAGCTACCACCACACCATTACAAAAAATAATATGTGTATGTGAAGAAATTGCTACTTTGTCACCAGGCAAAATGATTCCTGTTAAATTAATAGGGTCTGCCGATGAGAGGAAAACTAATTCTCCTGTTTTTTCACTTTTGCGTATTTTACGCAATGCACCCAAGGCTTCAGGTAATGCAAATTGCTCGCCTGATATTCCTTCTACAAACCGCCCTCCTCTCACTTCACCTCTGGCCTCCAGTCGCCAATACACTCTTAATAAATCGCGCCAAGGGGGTAACTTCGTTTCACGCTGTAAAATCCGTTTAAAAACCACACCATATCGCTTCAACAATATCATCGCGATAAAGTTCAAATCATCTTCATTCAATAGAGCAGGGGATTCTTGTTGCTGAATAAGACTCCAGCGACCGGCATTATCAAATAATGAAACAGCAGCTCTTCGCCCTCGTCTTGCTCCACTGCGTGGACGTTTTGAGGCGGGTGTGATAAGTGCTTGTAATCCTGCATAACTATCTGAAGTGACTAGCCCCCAATTCACTAATTCACCCAATGCATCTTCAACTTGTGATTTCAAAATACCGGTTTGTTGAACAATATCAACAAAAAACAAAGCCCCTTTCGTTTCGATAACACTTACAATTTTTTTTGCATAGCCGCTTAAATTTTGTTCTGATTCATTAGGTGTGGAAGAAAATTGTTGCCAATAGTCTAAATTGCTACGCTGAACCAAGGCAATGGGAGCCACCCGAACAGGGGCTGTTTTTTGTTTGTCCTGATTGACAACAACATTCAGCCTTAGCCAGCTAATCTGACCACTCAGTGTTAAACTTTCCAATAAATTGGAGGAGTACAGATTAATTCTTGCCGGTAAAATATCACATTGCCATAACTGTGCAGGTATAGAGTACCCTTCCAATTGTTGTAATATTGCAAGCAATGCATCAGTCCCTTCCATTTTTTCATCGAGGCTTTGCCATTGAAATAAAAATCGCATAAAATCAGCACGAGATACAGGCTCAATTTCTTTTCTTAAACGATTTTGAGTATAGCGATGTATGCGCGCTAATAAACGACGTTCACACCATTCTGTTTCCCCGCCACGATCCGTAAAATGTCCACGTACAACAAAACCTTGTTGCTCCAAACTCAAGAGTGCTAATTCAATTGATGCTGACTCTAACCCTAAAGGCTTTGCTAATTGAGAAAGGGTGACAGGGCCTAATCCTTCTAAACGACTCCGAATTATATCGGTTAATCCCTCATCTTTAGACAGTGTAGTATCAAAATTGACGGCCGATATTTCGGGCTGAAAGACAGCGTTAGGAAAAAGCAGTTGAAATTGTCCTAACCGTTCAGCAGCGACCCATATTGTTTCACCACCTGAGATTGTAAATTGAGTCGCACGTGCATTTTCAGTCAACTGTTTAAAATAGTGTTGCCAACCAAAATCCATTACATTTTGACCTTTACCGTTTTCTGCCTCCTGTTGTGTAATAAAACCCAACACCATTAAAGCATCATGTAATTCATCCGCTGATCTAACGCTTGGCCATGCCTCTTCAATGACTTTTTCTATCGCAGCACTATCCAATTGTCTTAACCTTCCCGCATCTTCTGGCTGAATAAAATTTTGTGATTTAACCGCTAGCGTACGCCTTTCTTCCGCCGCGCCATCGTCAAGAAAAGCATAGGGTCTGGCATTGATAATTTCTTGGGCTAAAGGTGATGGTGAGGTTAAGTCACAAAAAGTGAGAGTAATATCTCCTTTCTCTATGCCTTGCAATAATTGGATTAATCCCTCTATATCCATGGTTTCATTTAAACAATCATGAATAGTCTGTTTCACCAAAGGGTGGTCAGGGACTTCTCGATCTCCGGCAATATTTTCTCCACAGGCAATTTGATCGGGGAATAAAATGGCGACTAAGTCTTCCGCATCAGAACGTTGAAAATACGGTGGTGAACGTTTTCCAAAACGGTTCCGTAAGACGGCTAATGAAATGGTTGCATTCCAGCGCCAGCGTGTGGGAAACATGGGCACATCTAGCAACGCCTGTATTAATACTTCTCTGACTGAATTTGAATTCAAATATTGACTGACTTCATCCAAAGGAAAGCTATGGGTTGAGGAGAGTGATAATACAATGCTATCTTCCAATGCAGAGGCTTGTAATTCAAAATTGAATTTACGACAGAAGCGTTTGCGTAAAGCCAGTCCCCATGCTCTATTGATACGTGAACCGTAGGATGAATGAATCACTAAGTGCATATCACCCACTTCATCAAAAAAACGTTCAAAGACAATGTTTTTTTGTGTAGGTAATAAGCCTAATATGGTTTTTGCAGTGGATAAATAATGATTTAATTGATCAGCGACGGCGTCTGAAATTTGATAATGATGGGTTAACCATTGTTGGGTCGTTTTACTTTTTTCTAATTGTTCATTCACAGAGCGACGAAGTTCTGAAACGGCTAATGATAACTCAGCAGTACGCCCTGGTGCTTCTCCAAGCCAGAAAGGAATATTAGGTGGCTGACCTTTTGCATCTTCTACAAACACTTTCCCTGTTTCAGTTTTTAACATGCGATAAGAATTATTGCCTAACTGGAAAATATCTCCAGGAATACTTTCAAAAGCAAAGTCTTCACCGATCGTCCCAATTTTTATACCTTCAGGCACTAGCATGACATCACAATCAAATTGATCAGGTATAGCCCCTCCATTAGTGAGTGCCACTATTCGTGCATTATTTCGTGGCCTAACCAATCGGTTTACACCATCGTAATGCAAATAAGCACCTCGCCTCCCCCTTTGGGTAGAAAAGCCATCGGATAACATTTGAATAATCGCATCGAAGTCTTTTTGTGACAGATCCCGATAAGGCCATGCACTTTTGAACGAGTCAAATAACGCATCAACAGACCATTCTCTAGCACTGACTTCAGCTACAATTTGCTGTGATAAAACATCTAATGGTTGGTGTGGAATAATCACTCGATCTAGTTGATCATCATTGGCAGCTTTAAGTAGTGCTGTTGTTTCCACCAGTTCATCACGACTCAGTGGAAAAATCCGACCCTTTGGAACGCCTCCCACATGATGTCCAGAACGCCCGACGCGTTGTAAAAATGCGGCAATGGAGCGTGGTGATCCTAATTGACAGACCAAATCAATATCGCCAATATCTATCCCTAATTCTAAGGAAGCCGTTGCCACTAAACATTTCAACTCGCCCTTTTTTAGTCTTTGCTCCGCATCTAATCGCTTTTCCTTAGCCATACTGCCATGATGCGCCATCACTTGCTCATCACCGATTCGTTCAGCAATAAACCGAGCAACTCGTTCTGCTAATCTTCGGGTGTTTACAAATACTAGAATCGTTTTATGATGCAAAGCATAATGAGCCAATTTGTCATATACTTCAGTCCAAACTTCATTAGACATTAATGCGGTTAAAGGTGAATCGGGGATGTCTAAAGCTAAATCACGTTGCAGAGTGTGTCCTGTATCAATAATACTGCATGGTTGTTTACGCTGACCAATTAAAAATTTAGCCATTGTTTCAATTGGTTTTTGAGTGGCAGATAAACCTATACGTTGAAGTTTTTGTTCAGGATGAATCGTTGAAACCAATGCGTCTAATCGTTCTAAAGAAAGACTTAAATGAGACCCTCGTTTGTTACCTGCCAAGGCATGAATTTCATCGACTATCACCGTTTGCACGGTACTCAGCATATTCCTACCTGAATCAGAGGTGAGCAGTAGGTAAATCGACTCAGGCGTAGTGACTAAAATATGCGGTGGTTTTTTAGTTGCTTTAACTCGCTCGGCTTGTGGTGTATCACCCGTTCTAACCCAAGCCTTTATTTCAACCCCCTCTAAACCCATGGCTAAAAGTTCATCTCTGATTCCTTGTAACGGTTGTTGGAGATTAAGCTGAATATCATTGGATAATGCTTTTAAGGGGGAGATATAAAGTACGCGGGTTTGATGGGACAAGCTATGTTGTAAGCCTTCTTTTATGAGTGAATCAATAGCATTTAGAAAAGCGGCTAAGGTTTTACCTGAACCCGTGGGAGCGGCTAATAAGGTGTGTTCACCTTGGATGATAGATTGCCAGGCTTGTGTTTGTACATCGGTTGCGGCATTGAAGGTTTTAGAAAACCAGGACTGAATAGCTGGGTGGAAGGATTGTGTTGGCATGAGGCAATTATATGACTAACGATGCCTATTTTCACTGACAAGTTTTAAAATATTCGATTGTGGTCAGCGATAAAAAATGATTTCAACAATAACAAAACAGTGGTCTTACTGACCTAACCGTACTGGTTAGGAACTCATCATCTCTCCCACTCCAATTTCTGTCACAAAAGAAAATTTTCACATTTTAGTCAGAGGAACACCAATATCAAATCCAATTCCAAAAAAACAATATGCCCATTGTTGCTAAGACAGCTGCAATTATCCGAAAAAAATCTTTATAAGGATCATCGTCAAATCTTTTATTCAACCACCAGGTTGTTACGATTACAAGACAAATAATACTGATATAAATAATGGTTGAGGTCATAAAATTGTTCTAAGGTTTAAGTGTTTCTGAAACTCGTTAAAAGCAAACACCATACCTGAAAAATAAAGATAAGATACTATTTTTTATTGGTAGCAAGGCGCTAAAATGGATCCATAGCGAGAGCTACGCAAATATTTAGTATCTGACACCATCAGGTCTAGTGAAAAAGCTGTAAAGTTATTTCTATGTTTAGTAATTGAGGCTCCTTAAGGAGCCTCTGAACAAGTTGATTTATAAAAACACATGCTCAATTAATTCAATAAGTTATATTCTATTAAATTGTTACTTTTAGACTTGATCAGAGATTCCTTAAGTACCTTCTATTTTTTTCTAGTATGAAACTATCACACCCTCGCAAACAAGGTTTTTCCTATTTTCTACTTCTTCATCCATGATATCTCCTAATGGAAAAGCTTGTGGAGTAATTGGATGAGAGCCATCATATACTAGCCTTGTACCCTTTTCGTATAAGTCACTCAAAGTAGAAAGTTTAAAAATTGCTGTTCCCATATATTTACCCTCCGCTTTATATCTTTCACTCAATGCTAAGCTTGTGTCTACTAAAGGTTCATATCCAGAAAAATCTATCGCACTAATCCCTACCAAAGTTGGAACTTTTGATGCAGTCCTTATGCTACGACTGTATATTTTGGCACTTCCTGATACTTCATAAATCATGGGAACTAAAAAGTCCACATACCGAGCCAAATTTTCAGGGTCAGCAGAGGGAATTTTTCCTTCTGCTGCCCACTTATTATATTTCCAATGGATTGCTGGCGAGAAAGGTAAGGCAACAGAGCTTGACTTCAGGGTATCACTAATTATTTCCAATAACTGAACATATTGTTGCATGATTTTTTCCATTTTTACCCAATCTTGAGTCTTCAATGCATCGCTCCAAGCAGGTAGCCCATGTGGTTCGGTATCAATATGAACCCCGTCAAAGGGTTCCTTTGTTTTCGAAGATTCACTAAAATCAATAATCCACTCTACCAACTGTGCGCCTCGTGCATGATATTTAGGAAAAGTAAAACCAGTATCCTCTAGTGTCATAGCATGTACACTAATCCCAGCTTTGTGCGCTTTTTTGATAAAATTTCGCATTTTCTTTGTATATTTTCTTGAGGCGTTGTTACCGCTGGGTAATAACTTACTTGAATCTGTACTTAGGAAAACCAAGTTAATCCCCAGTTTTTCCAGTTCCTTTATCGTTTTACGGTTATTCCGCTCAGAAAAACGATACATCCATATTGCTTTAGTCGCTGATTTGCTGAATAAGGTCAGTTTCTCATTTTCAAAACCCGGTAGCATTCCTTTTGCTTCACTCTTAATGGGTAGAATGATGAAAAGTTGAAGAGCCATTAGTGTTAGCACTCGAAAATAAGTGAAACGTATTATTTTTTTTTGCATTTAACCCCCAGCAAGACAATTTGTATTTATAGATACAAAAAATAGTTTCTCCTGCTTTTTTTATCTGTATAACACATCACAATTAATTCCAGTTCAGACTAAATCTAATGATTAATGTGTAAAGAGTCACAAATAAAAAACCAATAGTGTTGATCAGTTACTCTTTAAATTGAATAGTAAACCACACTGACTGCTCTGAACCTAAAAACGGCTTTTTATAATAACAAACTAATAATCCTAGAAAAATCAGTTGAATATTGATTGACATCATAACGCATTGAAACTAAAGTTTTTTTGCATTTCAGTTGCTCACCTGTTGGGTGAATGAGTTCAACTGTGGAGCAGTAAATAAATTTCATAAAGATCAATGTGATATAAAGAAATTATCCTCAATTTCCCATTTCAACTGATTTTTCTAGGATAATGAGATGAAACAATGATAATCAGAAAGTTATTTCTATTAGAAATGCTTAATTCTGATAGATAAACATTATATATTGATATGGTATTGGCTAGACCAACTCTTGTTTCCAAAATAATATTATTTTTCTTAAGTGATTTAGTTACGTTACTTACATTTAGTAATTACCTTTAAATAATTGATTTAATTAAACTATCACTTTATTTATCTTATTTGTAAAAACAATCTATCTGTTCATTACAATTTTTTTTTGGTATGTTAATGTACTTAAAAATGTTTATATTTATTTTCCTTATGAAAGATTTAAAACACCCCGTAGTCATCGCAGTAATTGGAAATCCTGTAAAAAACTCTAAAGAATTCAAGGTACAAACATATAAGGGTGTTAGTGAACTGCTCAATTCAACAGACAATATTGATCTGATCGTCTGGACAAAATCACCTGATTATGATGACATGGTACTATTACGACGTGATGCTCGCTTTCTTCTCTGCCTTATATTTTATACACATGATCCTCGGGAAGATCGCACAAAAGAACTAATGGATGGAGTTATTCAACTCTCTGACTGGTATGCTACCTGGCAAGAATGGAAGCATCTCAGTTCTCGTTATTCTAAAGTCGCAACCGAAGATGGACTGAATGATCGAGAAATGTTAGCGCGCTATCTTTGGCTACGGCCTAATTATAAATTAAGTCCTGTGCTAGATTTAACTCGTCCACGATTATATATCTACCCTTTAGCTGAGTTAATAAGTGGAACAGTACATAATGTGAGTGGCTGGCTGGATCAACTAGTGAGTGACGACCTGCTGATTGCAGATAGTTTAGTGGACAGAATGCGCCTATGCCGTAGCTGTGGGGATGGCCATCTCAACTATGTAGATACCTGTCCCCAATGTGGTGATATTGATCTTGAACCAGAAGTCGCAATCCATTGCTTTGCATGTGGCCATGTTGCTGTGCAAAATACTTTCGTAAAGAATGGCCGACTTAGCTGCCCTAATTGCCTAACTGCACTGCGCCATATTGGCGTTGACTACGATCGGCCTCTTGAAAGCTTACGGTGTAAAGTTTGTCAGGCTTTTTTCGTTGAAGGTGAAGTAGTCGCACACTGTCTGGCCTGTAGCCATCATCAGAAACCAGAAGACCTACGGATATTCCCTATAAGTCATTACCGGCTTTCTAAACATGGTCAACAGCTCGTGCTAGGGAGATTGGATAAACATTTAGACATGCATCTGGGTGAAGAAATATCCCTCAAACATTTCCATTGGCAAACCAACTGGTGTCTCGGCCTAACTGAACGCAATGACCCCTCCTTTTGTTTATTAGCTCTACGTTTTAAGGGGTTACAGAACTTAGCTGATGAAATTGGTGAAGCGCCCGCTGCAGACTTGATAGATACCTTGGCAGAACGTTTTCGCAGCGTCAGTCGGTCTACTGACTTAGTCTGCCGACTAGATGATGAAACTTATCTTAAATTATTACCATCAACAAATGCCATGGGAATCAATCCTATCAAAAAACAAATGATTTCTATTATGGATTTGATAGAAGTGACAGGTAGTGAACACTTAAGTCTTGAAATTCATCATTTAGCTTTACCGGATGAGCGTTTGTCAGGTGAGGATTCCCAGGTATTAGTTGCTCGGTTATTAGAAGTTGGGGGAACTTAGTATGCTCATGGACGGATTGTGGCAAATTACTCAGTTATTCTTGGAAACGTTAATCATATTTGGAACTGCCTGGGATGTATTGATTGGCTTTGCACCGATGTTATTAGCCGTGGAACTTCCTCTGCTATTAATTGTTTTTACTGGCATCATCCGCTGGGCATTTTTACAAACACAGCAACCGGCACAGATTCCTCGCTACCCTTCAGTGAGTTGCATTTGCACCTGTTATAGTGAAGGAGAAGGAGTCAATGGTACCTTTCTCAGTGTTCTGGAACAGACTTATCCCGGACAAATAGAGATTATTGCTGTTATTGATGGGGCGTCGAAAAATATGGATACATTTCAAGCGGCTCGACGCTTTCGTGATCGAATGCCGTCTAAGTTCAACCGTAAGTTTACCTTATTGCCGAAGTGGCAACGTGGGGGACGGGTTTCAGCCCTCAATTCAGGACTTAGCGTGGCAACAGGTGAAATTATTATGGCTCTCGATGGAGACACCTCCTTTGACAATGATATGGTGGGTCGTGCGATACTCCATTTTTCAGATCCTGCAGTACCTGCCGTTGCGGGTTCATTAAGAGTACGTAACCTAAACCGATCCTTGGCAACGCGAATGCAAGGGTTAGAATATATATTGTCTTTACAGTCGGGAAAAACCGGATTGAGCGCATGGAACCTGGTTAATAATATCTCTGGTGCCTTTGGCATTTTTCGACGCAGTTTCTTACGTAAGATTGGTGGTTGGAATACACATACAGCTGAAGACCTTGATTTGACCATGCGCATTCGTGCTTATGCGACCCGATATAATAACTTTCATCTTCCTTTTGAACCCCATTCAGTGGGACATACAGATGCCCCCGAAAGTTATCGTGAGTTGTTTCAGCAACGACTTCGCTGGGATGGTGATCTACTTTTTATTTATCTACGAAAACACTGGCCTAGTATGACACCTAAATTAATGGGGTGGCGAGCTTACCTGTTTATCCTCTTGTACGGAATACTACAAAATATATTAATGCCTTTGCTAGTGACAGGCTATACCCTATGGTTATTTTTTAACTATCCCCCGGCTTTTGTCATCGTCGTGAACATTTTGCTGTATTTCTTGTACTTGATCTTAAGTACCATTATGTATATCACCCATCTACTGTTAGTATCTGAACGACCTGCAGATGATTTAAAAATGGCCGTTTGGCTTCCCCTATATCCTTTACATAGCATGCTGATGCGTTATTGGAGTGCATTCGCAATTCTTAATGAAATATTTCTTCGTACTCATGAGGAAACAGGGATGGCACCGTGGTGGGTTATTCGTAAAGGCACTCGTTTTTGATCATTGAAATAAAGATTATAAAATATGTATGAAAATTCATTTTAAGTCTGATAAACAAAATAAACCAGAAGTTGAAGGCGGTCTACGACTCTCTTATGCATCTGCACGCCGGTCGGGATATAAATTTCGAGGGTATTTTTTAATTATAATAGTCTTTAGTCCTTTGCTCTTACTTGCCTGGTATTTGCTGAGTGACAGGTTTTTTATTACTGCTCCAGGTGTGGTAACGACGGAACCCATGGAAATTCGAAGTTCTGGTTCTGGTTTTATTGAAAAACTACTCGTACAATCCGGTGAACATGTCAACAAAGAGCAGACGTTATTAAAAATAGTTAACCCTCTATTGGACACTCGAATGGCCACCTTATCCGCTCAACGTCAGCAATTAGATTCTCAACTGAATAGCTTCGACCAAGCAGTAATGAAACAACTTGAAGGAGCATTAAATGACGCTCGCAAAGGGATGGAAGAACAGAAAGAAATTCTTAATCAATTTAAATCAGCTATCAAACGCGGTATTATCTCAACTGTTGATATGGCAACCGTTAATCAAGCCTTAATCTCAAGTCGTCTAGCGATACGTACTGCAAAAGCAGAACTTGAACGTGAACGTCGCTCACAACAACTTGATCACTTAACCAGTCCGCTTGTCCAGCAACAGCGAGCTCTGGATTTGGCATTAGCAGAAACCCAGAGTCAAATAAGTTTTTTACAGCCAATAACCAATAGCCCAGCTGTTGTTGCCGAAATTTTAGTTCGAGAAGGCGATTGGATTGAAGAATCAACCCCATTAGTGCTTTTAACCCAACGACGAAAACCTTTTATCTATACATTCTTAGATGCTCGCTATGCCTCTCGTTGTAAGGATGGAGCAAAAGTAACAATAGTTTTCCCTAATGGAGATGACGTAGAGGGTAGAATTCATGGTCAAACAGTCTTAGCACGCCGTTTGCCTCCTGGTTTGTCTAAACCTTTCGAGGCAGATAAACCAGCACTCAAGGTGACCGTAGAAATTGAAGAAGAAATAGAAAGTCCGCTGGTTGAAAATCTTCCTGTTAAAGTAGAATTTTATCAATTTGACATCACGTCTTCAATTAATAAATTAATAAATTAATAAGTAAGGCGCATGAAATAGGCAGAAAATTAAGCGGTAATAAAGCTCTAGTTTTATCTAAAAATAATATCTATGCAAAGAATGTAAAGAACTAAACTAAGTTGGCTTTATAACCAATTGAGCAATAATAAAAGAGCTGTTAATACCATCTCATTATTTAATTTTTCAAAAATTCAAAAGTTAGCTTCAGAAAAACTAACCTGATTAGCAAGAATCTTCCACCAAACGTTGAGAGCCCTTTAAAAACCAATCTCAGCGATGAAACAGTGGAATACCTATCCAACGAGGA
>JAGLDH010000027.1 GCA_023145835.1 Methylococcales bacterium | reverse complement strand
GGAAGATCCTTGATAATCAGGAAAACTAATGACAAGACCATAGAAATCTATGATTCAGCCAAGTAGAATAGTATAGTATTTATTAAAAAGGAAAATTATTTATGCGCCCTTTTTCTCGTACTATTCTTTTCATTTTACTTCTGGCATCTCTAGCGGCCTGTAATAAAAATATAACCTCTGACACTATGCCTACCCATATTACAGTAGGTGAAACCTATTACACACAGTTTGTTATTCGTCATGAAAAAAATACGCACAAAACAACCAATTATCGTATTGGAGCAGCTATTGCGGTCAATACCCCTGTTGTTTTAACTGACATCACCCGAAAAGTGATCGATGTCGAAGTAAAAGCGACATCCCAAAAATTACGTATTAAGAATGTAAAAAAACATACAGGAGATGATACTTTAGGAGCATTTGATAAGTTATTTTCTAAAAACAAAGTAAATTTAAATAACTTTACTCCCCTGGAAAGAAAGCATATTCAAGCAGGAACTGTTGCAAAAGGGATGCGTAAAACTGCTGTAACAACTACCATTGGATTCCCACCTATCTCCAAAACAATTAATTTAGACGCCGATAAATGGATTTACTGGAGCCACCGTTTTAATACATTTCATGTCAATTTTAAAAATGGTGAGGTTATTAGTGTAATAGACTAAAGGGCACCTGCTTTTACCTATGTTGTGTGAAATGCTAATGCTCTTGTAAAGCATCAATCTCAATTTTTTACACCTATTTAAATCTACCTTTTTCACTTAATTTTAAATCGAGGAATCTGTAGGTTTAAGAAGCTGTTAGCCCAGTCATGCTTTAAAATTTTAAACCAGTTCTTAAAAATTAATTACTCATAAAAATTCTAAACTCGTATAATAATAACAATTTTTTTAAGGAATTATTATGCAAAATTACGGTACATTGGATTCATCCTATAAAGCAGCTGGTGAAGAAAAGGGCGTTAGAAAGCTGGTTGATGAATTTTATCATCAGATGGAAACACAAAAACGAGGCCAACATATCCGTGCTATGCATAAAGAAGACTTACATATCATTAAAGATAAGCTTTCTTTATTCTTGATGGGCTGGCTTGGAGGACCAAGAAATTATGGTGAAAAATATGGCGGTATTTCTATACCCATGGTACATCAGCATTTAATTATAGGGGAAGAAGAACGTGATGCTTGGCTTTTTTGTATGAATGAAGCGTTAAAAAATCAAGATTATGATAATGATTTTAAACAATATTTATTGGAACAATTAGCCTTTCCAGCTGAAAGAATCAGACAAGTTTCGCAAATGGCTCACAAACAACTATAAAACATCCATTGGAAAATGATAGTGACATAAGGGTTAGCTAACTTTTCATCAGATTTCAGTGCTACTGATAATAATTACTTGACTCATTATGTACTTATTATCGTCGCTTTAAATCAAACAAAAATCCATCACACTCAGTCTATTTTATTCTTTTAGTTATCTAAAACCTGCCTCCTAAGCAGAAATAATTTTCTTTAATTCCGGAATACAAGAACCACAATTTGTCCCTGCTTTAAGTAAGGTTCCTATATCATCAACTGTTTTAGCTGAACCACCTGAAATAGCCTCCTTAATTGTATTCTCACCCACACCAAAACAGGCGCATACCACTGAGCCTGTATCTGGAAGCCCTGCTCCTGGTTTTCCTGCTAACAAACTCATTCGCATTTCATCACTTATTGTTTGTTCAGAAAAAAGCTGGCTTAACCATGATCTTGTAGGCAGACCATAATCTGCTGAGATAAATACAATACTTTCTAATCTATTATCAATTATTTTTCCTGCACGAAATCGCTTTGCGCTCAGATCAGAAAACTCTAACCATTCACCTTTTTCTCCTAGTTGTTTTTTTGCCCAACTAGGAAAATCATCAATAGCCTTTTCGCCTGCTATTTCATAGCGCCAAAATTGTTCGCCTTTAATTTTCACCCAATAGGGTGAATCAACCGGTGTTAGTGGTGTTCTGGAAAACATAAAGCCATACCAAGCAGGTTGATAAGAGACAACTTTTATGGGTGTATGTTTTGACTCTGGTTGGCCTGAAATAGGATCAACGACTGGATTAACTAATGCATTTACCCGTCCTTTTGAGGACATAAAAAAATTCCAATGCATAGGAACAAAGACACTACCAATCCGCTGCTCTTCTGTTACAACAACTCGAGTCAACATATCACCCCACTGGCTATCAAGCTGGGCAAGAGCACCATGATTCAAATCATATTTTTTGGCATCAGTAGGGTGAATTTGCATTATCGGCTCAGAAATATGTGCGTTTAATCTTGCCGACCGAGCCGTTCTAGTCATGGTATGCCACTGATCGCGAACTCGCCCTGTATTAAGAATAATAGGATATTCTTTACTCGTTTTATTAACAGGTGCACGAGGTGTTATTGCAATAATTTTCGCTTTTCCAGAGGCGGTAAAAAATTGTTTATCTTCAAAAAGTCGCTGAGTCCCATTAGGCTTTTGGTCTGTGACTGGCCATTGGATAGGTAGAAGTTCGGCATATTCATCGTCAGTCATTGATGCTAATCCACTGATGTCAAAGTCACGTTGACCTTCATTTTCAAAACCAGATAATGCAGCATGTTCTCTAAAAATTTCTGCTGTTGTTTGATAATTAAAAGCATCACCAAACCCCATTCTTTGGGCAACTTGCGCTAATATCCACCAATCCTTTTTTGCCTCACCTGGAGACGGTAAAAATTGACGTTGATGTGAGATACGACGCTCCGAATTGGTGACTGTTCCACATTTTTCGCCCCAAGCCAGTGCAGGTAGTAGAATATTTGCACGCGCTACTGTCCCCGTATTATATTCACATTCAGAGACAATAACTAAATCACACATTTCTATCGTTTTAAGCACTTTATCGGCATTTGGAAGCGTCACAACAGGGTTAGTTGCAATCACCCAAATGGCCTTAATATTTCCATTTGCTATCTCTTCAAACATATCGACCGCTTGAGTACCTGCTACAGATGCAAGGTTATCTGTTTGCCAAAAACGGGAGACCAAATCGTGATGTATGGGGTTATCTAATTCCATGTGAGCTGCAAGTTGATTGCTTAATGCACCCACTTCACGTCCTCCCATTGCATTAGGTTGACCCGTAATTGAGAATGGCCCCATAGCTGGTTTGCCAATACGCCCAGTGGCTAAATGGCAATTAATAATACTATTAGATTTGTCGGTGCCAGATGAAGATTGATTAACACCTTGAGAATAAAGAGTTACCACCTTTTCTGTATTAACAAACAGTTGAAAAAAACGGCTAACATCCTGTTCTGTTAATTCACAACGTTGTGCAACCTGAGTAACATTTTTCGCTGATTTTTCTGCTGAAATCAGTGCTTCGGCAAAACCTTCCGTGTGTTGATTAACAAAAGCCCAATCAACATGTTGTTGCTGACTTATATAGCTCAGTAGACCATTAAATAAAGTAGCATCTGACCCTGGCTTAATGGGTAAATGAAGATCTGCAATATCACAAGTTGGTGTTTTTCGTGGATCTATCACCACTATTTTTAAATTTGGTCGATCTTGTTTAGCTTTAACTATTCGTTGATAAACAATCGGGTGACACCAGGCTGTATTAGACCCTTCAATGACAATCAAGTCTGCTAATTCAAGATCTTTATAATTCCCCGGTACGGAATCACTCCCAAAGGCACGTTTATAACCAGCAACTGCGGATGACATGCATAAACGTGAATTGGTATCAATATTCGCACTGCCAATAAAACCTTTCATTAGCTTATTGGCAACATAATAATCTTCAGTTAATAATTGACCTGAAACATAAAAAGCCACAGCATCCGCACCATGTTGTTCGATAACCTTTGTTAAACCCTTAGTCACAGCATCTAATGCAGTGTCCCATGAGGTTCTTTCACCATTAACGTGCGGATAAAGTAAGCGTCCTTCTAACCCAAGGGTATCGGCGAGAGCTGATCCTTTTGAGCATAATCGACCAAAATTAGCGGGATGACCTTTATCACCTTTAACAGAGGTTGATCCATCTTTTTCTTGTATTGCTTGCACTCCACAACCCACTCCACAGTATGGACAGGTTGTTAAGCTTATTTTTGAGTTAGCCATTATTCATTAACCCTGTTCTTCAACATGTTGTTGACCAAATAAAATATTTTCACGAATATCAGAAATATTCTGCCCCTCGGTCAGTAATGAAAAATACCATAACCCATCAGTCGTTTCACCATAAAGCAAGATACCCACTATGGTATTGTTTTTTATCACTAGTTTTTTATAAATATGTCGTGATACATCTTTAAAAATTATGGACTCAGTACCATCAACTCCTACATAATCACCCGCAGAAAATAAATTAATCCCTGTCACTTTTAGCTTAGTTGATGTGACTGCACTAACATAGCTGGCAAACCCCATATCCACAAGATGATTAGCACAGACTCTGGCTTGCTCAAATAAAGGTGCAACTAAGCCAAATGTTTTATTGCGATGTTGTACACATTCCCCCACCGCATAAATAGTCGGGGTATATGTTTGCAAAGTATCATCCACTAAAATACCTCGATCACATTGAATTCCCGATGCTTTAGCCAGAGTAATATTAGGACGCACACCAATAGCCATAACGACTAAATCAGCAGCTACTTCTGTGCCGTCTTTAAAACGTATTTTTTCCACCCGATCATCACCCAGCAAAGCTTCGGTATGATGATTCAATAGAAAGTGCATACCTTTTTGTTCTAATTCTTCCCGCATCAAATCAGCAGCTTCTTGATCAAGCTGTTGACTCATTAGGGTGTTACTTCTGTGTACAACGGAGACATTCATTCCTTGTATCATCAAGCCATTTGCCGCTTCTAAGCCCAGTAAACCACCCCCAATCACAATGGCATTTTTATGGGTTTTAGCCGTTTTAATCATCACATTAACATCATTAATATCTCGAAAACTAATCACACCTTCTAGCTGTTTCCCTGGAATATCAAGCAATACAGGCAGGGAACCTGTCGCTATAATTAAGCGATCATAGTCAGAGGTTATGCCATCATCAGAAATGACTTGTTGATTGACCCGATCTATTTTTGTAATTGTTTTGCCTGTATATAAAGTGATTTTATTATCTTCATACCATTGCAAATCATTAATAATGATTTCACTGAGTTGCTTATCACCAGCAAGTACAGGGGAAAGCATGATGCGATTATAATTACCATGAGGTTCAGCACCGAACACCGTAATTTCAAATTTGTCAGGTGACAGTTTTAACAGCTCATCGACTGTTCTCATTCCTGCCATACCATTACCAATAAGGACTAATTTTTGTTTCATTCTTAATTTTCTTTAATAAACCACCTTTACTGCACAGCAATTTTTAGGCCATTATTAAACAGCATTGTTTTTTAACCTAAATCGATATTAAGCAGTAACGGTTTAAAAAATATAAATAAAATAAATAGTCACATTGCTTGCAAATACGAATGATTCGCATTAGTATATAAGGCAAGCAATTTAATTTCTTTCTTATAGGCTTATATATATGTTTACAAACCAAACCTTAAAAAGAGAAAAAGTATTAAAAATCAACTCTCTTCTTTCCAGTGAAAAATTCTTTCTAATACAAAAAGAAAAGTTTTCCTTCATTCCATTAAAAATTAATTCCCCTTTTGTTAGCTGGTTATCATTCAGTTTAAGAAGACAATTTAATTTTTTTAAAAAAGAAATAAGGTTTTCAGCTAAAAATAGCGATAAAAGTAGCAAAACTCTCCATATTGAAATTAGTTCTAAAAAGATGAATGAATTGTTAGAACAACAAAAAATTTGTGCTGCTGATATCCGGTGTTTAGATGTAAATTCAAAACAATGTTTAAAGTTACTTTGTTTAAAAACTTGCCTTCACAACACAAAATATTCTAACTCTCAACCAAAAGCCCTGAGTAAATTACCATTACCAATAGATAGCTATGTCTAAATTAATTACTTTTACCAGATTATAAATAGATAAATAAGGGGGGAATATGTGACGAAAACTACCTGCTGACCAATAAACCTTACTATTTTTCAAAACTTTCAGACAGTTTCTTTAATAACATTAAGGTATTTTACATAGCCAGTAGGTAGTTATTTTTCTAAGTACCATTAAAAGTGTAAGGTTTTTTTAATTCGACAATAGCTTCCTCTGGCTATTTTAAAATGACCTTACACTTTTAATGCTATTTAGTATTGATTTATTTTGACAGATTAAACAGGAGGGCAATATGAGCCCAAAGCCTTACCCCATTTTTGTAGTATCAGCACAGGATAAACCTGAGCAAATAGAAGCAGGAATTAGACTGCTCGTTAGACTTTATCTGATTCAACATGAAAAAATGACAGCGAAAGCTGTTGTTATGCATATTAATGCACTTTTAAGTATCCCCAAGTATATCAATGATATAGAAACGCGGTGTCAGTATAGACAGTTAGCTGAGCACTGGCGCCGCTTAGCTTGGATTGATTGCTAGAAGGCAACTAACTTTGTGTCCAACTAGGACTTCTCAGTAAAAATGATCTAAAAAACATTATGAATACATTAAAAAAAATACTCCCTAATAAACCTAAAGAATCAGCAGAAAACCTACCTACGTTGCTCACCATTATTTGTCATTTAATGACCTGCTATGCTATCCGCCCAAGCGAAGTATTAGCAATAAATATACATCGCCATATGGATGTTTTATTAACATCAACGACAGCTTCTGAATTAAAAGAGTGGAAACCAACTTTTCTTCAGTTACAAGTCCAGTGGGCTAGTATTACTCAACGTCATCAATTACAACAAAAAAAAACTGATAAAAGAGGGGGAACTCATTAGTTTTTTTTATTTATTCCTACCGTTAAACCTAGAAAAATCAACAATATTATGGAAAATAGACCTTGCCCAATAGAGCTTTTAATTTCATCAGAATACTGTCAATTATCTGTTTGTATGGAGTGCCGTGTAGTTAATCTTAACTTACCTGGCAGAATTTCCTTTCAGTTTGAAATATATCAGTTTATTAAAATAGCTATTTTGTTTTCTAAAGCAGCACATCTATTAAAAGAAAAAACTGAGAAAGGGCAGACTATAAAAATTGTTGAATTTAATCGAACACATTAAATTTTTTATAAGAGGATACATATGTGTGATAAAAAGCATATAACGAATACAGTAAATTTAATAGAGAACAGTGATATTAATGCTGCTGATTTAACTCAAAAATTATTGTTAAAAAACAAACCCGTAAGAACAAAACTTTGGAAACTTGATCATAATTACCACTGTGCAGTGATAGGCACTTGCTTAACATTGGCTGAAGTAAAAAAACTACTTCATTCTTTACAAATAGATTTTAGCCAATGTAATACTTATGAGATTCATACCACTATTGTTACGATGATTTCTTACAATGACTATCGTAGTAAAAAAATACAAAGTTACCTGGATAAGAAATTTTCAACGATCATTCAAAAAACAAAAAAAATGAATATTCAATCCTTAAAAGAGGAATGGAAAAATGTACTCAATACAGGTGATTTAGTGGGTACTTTTTGGGCTATTATGTCCCACCCTAATACTAACTCTGATATGAAAAAAGATTTTTATGGTGATATTCATATGTTATCTCATTTATCAGGCGCTTCTAATCGAGTCAACTTAAAACGCTTAAATCAACTTGAAAGAGAACGAGTAGAATTAATTAGAGATGCCAGTTTTAAACAGACAAAAAATTATCGACAAAAAGCAGATAATTTACATTTAAAAAAAACAATCAATATTTTAGAAAGTAAAAATATGGAGCTTAAACACCAGCTATTTGCAATACAAAAAGATAATATCGAGTTGAAGCAACTTCAAAATACAAAAAATCATCATTTATTAAAACTGCAATTAGAAAAGCTAACTAGAAAAAATAATGTACAAGCACGTGAAATAAAGAAACAGCAGAGAAGTAGGGAACAAAGTGACAATTTAGTTGCTCAATTGAAAAAACAACAACTAACAAATGTTTCAGAAATTTCTATTTATAAAGAAGAGGCTAACTATTTACAATATCTACTAACACAAAATAAAAAATCTGATTATTGTCAATTCAAAAAACAAGATTTATGTGGGCAATGTGTTTTATATGTCGGAGGAAAAAAGAATTTAATTCCACATTATCGAGAATTAATTGAAGAAAATGCCGGCGTATTTTTACATCACGATGGTGGGCTAGAAAAAAACACTCAAGATTTAGCTCAATTATTATCACGAGCTGACATTGTACTTTTTCCTAGCGACTGTATTAGTCATGATGCCTATTGGAAAATTAAACGCAGTTGCAAAAAACAGCAAAAACAGTACGAGTATTTGAATAGCCCAGGGTTATGTTCCTTATCCAGTGTGTTAGATAAAATAGGTCATCTTCCTCTAAGAAGGGAGACTGTTAAGGGTACCTCTATTAATTGAGGTACCCTGAATACTATTCACTCTTTAAGGAACCTCTGATTAAATCTTAAAGTAACGATTTGATAGAATATCACTTAATTGTATTAATTTAATATTTGTTCTTATAAATCAACTTATTCAGAGGTTCCTTAAGAAGCCGTTACAATTTATGAATGCGTAACGGATTTAGTCTGCTCAATTTCAATATCATGAGCTATACCATGTAATGAACTAATAACGATCACACCGGCAATAATCAAAGCAATTTGATGTAGCGATGTTTTCATATCTGTTTTTTTATGTAGTGATGGAATTAAGTCTGCAACTGCAATATAAATAAAACTTGAAGAGGCCAAAGCTAAAAAGTAAGGGAGTGTGTCGTGTAGATTCCCGAGACTATAGTAGGCAAGCACGCCGCCTATCACTGTAGAAAGGCTAGCTAATACATTATAAAACAATGCCTTTGATTTGCTATAACCACTGTGTAAAAGAATAGCAAAATCCCCTACTTCTTGTGGTATTTCATGGGCTGCAACGGCAAGACTTGTCACAATTCCTAACTTAACATCCGTCAAGAATGCTGCTGCAATGAGTACTCCATCAACAAAGTTATGAATACTATCCCCTATAATAATGATAGTGCCCGCTGATTTATGATCATGTTCATCATTGTGGTGATCATCTCCGTGCGCTTCACAAGAACCGGAATGACAATGCCGCCAAATCAACAATTTCTCTAACACAAAAAAACCTAAAATTCCTGCTAGGATTGTGCCTGATAATGCCTGAAATTGTGAAGGGTCAACTTTTTCAAAAGCATGAGGAATCAACCCCCAGAAAGCAACGGATAATAATGCTCCAATGGCAAAGCTAATGCCGTGGGGTAGTACTTTATTTCTTTGTTGTTCTGGCAATAATAAAAAAACTCCAGCCGCCAAAACACTTAATATGCCTCCAATCGAGGTAAAAATGATAATTAATATCAATAAATCCAAGGTCAATCTCTCCAGATTAAAGTGGCCATACGACCCGTTTCACCATCACGGCGATATGAATAAAAAAGTTCTTTATCTGTTACTGTACAGAAATTACCGCCAAAGACTTGTTTAATTCCTATTGAAGCAAGCTCAATTGTTGCTAGTTTATAAATATCAGCTAGATATTTGTCTTCATTTTTTTCTGTAAATGCCTGGATAAATTTTGTTGATTTTTTAACAAAAGCATCTCTAACGCCTTTACCCACTTCAAAACAATCAACTCCAATTGCTGGTCCTAACCAAGCTTTTATGTTAATGGTGCCAATAGAATTAACTGTATTGGCAATAACACCTGAGTATAAGCCTCTCCAGCCAGCATGAATAGCCGCTATTTTAGCACCATCATCACTTGCTAATAAAATCGGTAAGCAATCTGCCGTTAGTACAGCACAAACAATGTGAGCCTTATCTGTGAAACTTGCATCTGCTTTAATTATTTGTTCAGTATTCTCAGCTTTTACTACTTGATGACCATGTACTTGCTCTAACCATATTGGTTCACAAGGAAGTTGAAGCATTGTTGAAAGTAACTTACGGTTTTGACAAACCTTTTCAGGATCATCGTTAACATGAAGTGCAAGATTAAAGCTGTCAAAAGGACTTTGACTTACACCTCCGGAACGCAATGTAACAGCAGCATTTATATTAGATTTAACAGGCCAATCAGGCTTTATCCAAGTCATCTTGTTCTATTGCTTGTATTAGTTCAACCATATCATCAGGCATTGCTTGCTCCCATTCACAATATTCATTAGTCTCAGGATGTTGTAAGCCTAATCTAGTTGCATGAAGTGCCTGTCTTTTAAATGCTCTCAATATTGTTTCAAGGTTCTCACCACAATTAGCAAGCATCTGAAATCGCCCCGCATAGACTTGATCACCCACTAATGGATATTGAATATAAGCCATATGAACTCTAATTTGGTGAGTTCTGCCGGTTTCTAGTTTTACTCTAACTAATGTATGTCGTTTAAACCGCTGCTCTAGCCTATAATGAGTAACAGCATGCTTGCCATCATCCCTAACTGTATGACGTTTACGATCATTAGGATGTCGCCCAAGTGGCTCATCAACTGTCCCCCCGGCTGTCATCCAACCTTTAACCAGCGCAAGATATTCCCGAACAATCGTTCTCTTTTGTAATTGAGTGGATAAACTATTATGAGCTTGCAACGTTTTTGCAACCATTAGCAATCCGCTCGTATCTTTATCTAATCTGTGAACAATACCTGCTCTGGGTAAGGTTTTTAATGATGGATTGTGATTTAATAATGCATTGACGAGTGTCCCCTGCCAATTCCCAACAGCAGGATGTACAACAAGGCCAGCTGGTTTATTGACAATAAGCAATGCATCATCTTCATAGACTATTTCTAGGGGAATATTTTCAGCTTCATATTCCAATACTTCTTCAGCTTCTGCATCAAGCTCTACTTCTTCTCCACCGTCAACTTTATCTTTTGCTTTTAACGGTGCTTTATTAACAGTGACTCGCCCTGCTTTTATCCATGTTTGTAATTTACTGCGAGAATAATCCGGGAAAATTTCTGCTAAACATTGGTCGAGACGCATGCCTGCCATTTCTTCCGGTATTTTTGTTGTTAATATAGCCATATATACGATAAATTAAGTTATACTCGATTATTCTAGAAAAATCAGTTGTTCACAGTTTCTAGGATAATTTGTTAATAAAAGGTCTGTTGCTGTAAGATTAAGCGATAAACCATCAATCTTACAACGTGTTGTTATTAGTATGCGATCAATTTTACAAAATCTTTTAATTATTTCTTGTTTAGTCACTGCTTTACAAGGCTGTGAATCATTAGGTGGACCCAAAGATCCTAGCTCTACAGATAAAGAATATGCAGGGTGGGATGCTGAAAAATTTCATATAAAAGCCAAAGAATCCATGGAGGCAAGTAATTATCAAAAAGCTATTGAGCTTTATGAAACATTAGAATCAAGGTACCCCTTTGGAGAATACGCAGCCCAAGCACAACTAGATATTGCTTATGCTTATTACAAAAACGATGATCCTGATGCCTCTATTGCTGCTGCAAATCGATTTATTAAAGTTAATCCTACAAATCCCAGTGTTGACTACGCATACTATTTAAAAGGCTTGGTTAATTTTAACCGAAGTATTGGGTTTATTGAGCGCTTTTTACCAACAGATGCTTCGCAAAGAAACCCCAGCAATGTAAAGGATGCACATTATAATTTTACAGAGTTAGTTCGCCGCTTCCCTGAAAGCCAATACGTCCCTGATGCTAAACAACGTATGTTATCACTTAAAAACAATCTAGCGATGTATGAAGTTCATGTTGCTCGTTTTTATTTAAAGCGTAAAGCTTACATTGCTGCAGCGAATAGAGGAGGGTATGTGATTAATGAATATCAACGTACACCTGCAGTACCTTATGCATTATTAGTGATGCAAGAAGCCTATACAAAACTAAACATGACTGATTTGGCTGCTGATGCAGAACGAGTTTATAAAGAAAACTATCCTAATGGCGCTCCAATTCCAGAATTGGATGATACAACTGCTGTCAATAATATTTGGAGCTTTTTTGGCTTTGACCAGTAGTTAACTTTAAGGTTTTTACTTATATTTCACGTAATCATTGAATACGTGAAGTATATAAGTAGTCTTTTTATTATTAAGCTTTTTCTAAATTATTCCTTAGCGCATTTAGAAAACCTTCTGTTGTTAAATAATGTGACTCATTGAGTTCTTTTCCATAAATACATAAAGCCAAGTCTTTAGTCATTTTTCCAGACTCTACGGTATCAACACAAACTTTTTCAAGCTTATTGCAAAACTTCATTAACGCTTCATTATTATCTAGTTTAGCTCTAAAAGCTAAGCCTCGGCTCCAAGCAAAAATAGAAGCTATTGGGTTAGTTGATGTTTTTTCACCTTTTTGATGTTGTCGATAATGTCGTGTTACTGTTCCATGAGCAGCTTCTGCCTCCATGGTTTTTCCATCGGGTGTCACTAAAGTAGAAGTCATTAAACCAAGTGACCCAAACCCTTGTGCGACTGTATCGGATTGCACATCACCATCATAATTTTTACAGGCCCAAACAAATTCTCCATGCCACTTTAATGCGGATGCGACCATATCATCAATGAGTTTATGCTCATAAACAATTCCCTTCTCTTTAAATTGAGATTGATAATCTGATTGAAATATTTCTTCAAAAATATCTTTAAATCGACCATCATATTGTTTAAGGATAGTATTTTTAGTTGATAAATAAAGTGGCCACCCTCTATCTAAAGCTACATTAAAGCAACTATGTGCAAAACCTCGGATTGAATCATCTGTATTAAACATCGCCATAGCAATACCATCACCCTCAAAATCATGAACATCATAACTTTGTATGGCTTCACTATTTTCTGGGGTAAAAGTGATGGTTAATTTACCTTTACCTAAAGTTTTAAAATCAGTTGCTCTATATTGATCCCCAAAAGCATGACGACCGATGCAAATAGGGTGTGTCCAGTTAGGCACAAGACGAGGAACATTTTCACAAATAATAGGCTCACGAAAGACAGTTCCACCAAGAATATTACGAATGGTTCCATTGGGTGAGCGATACATTCTTTTTAAATCAAACTCTTTTACTCGAGCTTCATCAGGTGTAATAGTGGCACATTTTATACCTACACCATATTTATTTATTGCTTCTGCAGCATCAATTGTAATTTGATCATCCGTTTGATCTCGACTTGTAATAGCCAAGTCATAGTATTCAATAGGTAAGTCTAGATAAGGCAGGATGAGTTCTTGTTTAATAAATGACCAAATGATACGAGTCATTTCATCTCCATCCAATTCAACAATTGGATTTTTAACAATTATTTTTGGCATAGCTCTCTTTTAGTCACTCGTTATTAAAAAGTAAAATAATGTACAACAAAAAAACTTCTAATATAGGTGTTTTTTATTTGCTGCCTTAATATACTTACTTAACTGTTTATTTGATAATGGTTTACTGAAATAATTTCCCTGATAACCATTACATTCAAA
The DNA here is from genome assembly GCA_023145835.1 of Methylococcales bacterium. Lineage (GTDB taxonomy): Bacteria > Pseudomonadota > Gammaproteobacteria > Methylococcales > Methylomonadaceae > QPIN01. The sequence continues at coordinate 8,209 of JAGLDH010000027.1, read as the reverse complement.
ATCTGATAAAAAAGCCAAATGTTCTCCAGTTTCTACACCTTCTGCAATTAAATCTAAACCCAATCCTTTTGCCATTGAAATAATTGCTTTTACAAAAGCCACATCAGTCGGTTGGTCAATAAACTTTTTAATTAGAGACTGTTCAAGCTTCAGTTGATCAAAAGATAATCGTTTTAAATACGTTAATGAAGAATACCCCGTACCAAAATCATCTAGAGAAAATTTAAACCCTTTTTGTTTTAAGGCATGCATTTTATCGATTGCCTCTTCAATATTATCTAAAAAGGTAATTTCAGTAATTTCTAGCATTAACCTGCTTGGGTTAATTTGATGTTCTAATACAGTATGGGAAAAATTTGAAGCAAAATCGGGTAGATGAAACTGTTTAGGACTTATGTTAATCGCTATAAGTGGAATTATTATATTCTGTTTATCCCATAAATTAATTTGTTTGCACACCGTTTCAAGTGCCCATTGCTCTAACTCTATTATCAAATAACTCTCTTCCGCAACTGAAATAAAATGAGTGGGTGATAACTGACCTAAATTAGGGTTATCCCAGCGAAGTAAAGCTTCTACACCAATAATTGTATTTTTATCTGAGTGCTGTGGTTGATATTGAATACTCAATTCATTATTTGAAATTGCTTTTCTAAGGTTGCTTGCAATATCAAGCTTATCATCTACAGATTCTTGTATACTTTGTTGATAAAAACGATAAGTATTTCTTCCTGCTTCTTTTGCTTTATACATTGCAGAGTCAGCCTTTTTAAGCAATAAATCAACTGACTCATCAATGCCTGTATATAGAGTAATACCGATACTTGCTGAAATATGAAGCTCATGCTCCCCAATAAAATATGGTTCTAAAATTACCTTAATAATTTTTTCTGCAATAGCATGAGATTGGTCAGTTGAATCAAAATAAATACCATCTTGTGCACTACTTATAATTACAAATTCATCATTTTCTAGTCGAACTGCTGTATCTGACTCCCGTAGTAAAGACTGGAGACGTTGAGCCGTTTCAATAAGTATTTGATCTCCAACTAAATGACCTAGGGATTCATTGATTTCTTTAAAATGATCAAGGTCTAAAAAAAGAATAATACCTGCTCTTTGATAGCGCCTAGCAAGATTTAACTCATGTGTTAAGCGTTCGTTGAGTAAACTTCTATTCGGTAAATCTGTTAGTGGGTCGTAAAGAGTCAGCTTTTCATTTTTGTTAAACATCTGCGTCATTTACCCTCCTCTGAGTTCATTCTTATCCGAATATAGCTATTTTTTTACACTTATTTCCAATTACTTAATTAACCTTTGAAGTTTTTTTTTAAATATAGTTCAATTTTTATTTTCAAGTGATTAAGGAACCTTTTTCCTCATCCTACTACAGATAATCTACTTGAAAGAAAACGAAATTTTCAAAATATAACTTTATATCTAAATAATATTCCGTTTAATAGAGACTAATAATATCTATAAAGTTACTTAGTCATTATTATTTATATCGAATGATAGCTTTAATTCTTCAATATTCCTAGCCTTTATTCAGCTTTTATTCAGCTTTTATTCAGATCACTGTGTTCTTTTGTTACTTAGTGCGTAAATAAAGACTTCAAAAACTAAAAAGTTCTCTCATTTTTTTACCAGGATATTCTGCTCTCATAAATGCCTCACCGACTAAAAAAGTATAAATCCCATTATCTAACATAAGCTGTACATCGTTCTGAGTATGAATACCACTTTCTGTAATAATTAAACGATCATCTGGGATATTTTTTTGTAGTTTCAATGTTGTCTGAAGAGATGTTTCAAATGTTTTTAAATTACGGTTATTAATACCAATCAGTTTTGTGTCTAATGTTAAAGCACGTTTTAATTCATCTGCATCATGCGTTTCTACCAATACATCCATTCCTAAATCAGCCGCTGTATTAGCAAGTTCATGCATTTGTTGATCTTCTAGAGCCGAGACTATCAATAAGATACAATCTGCACCTAGCGCACGAGATTCAAAAATTTGATAAGGGTCAATCATAAAATCTTTTCTTAGCACAGGTAAAGGACACGTTTCTCGTGCTTTTTGTAAGTAAGCTTCTGATCCCTGAAAAAAATCCTTATCTGTGAGTATAGATAAACAAGTAGCACCACTCATAGCATAATCTTGAGCTATTTCTAACGGTTTAAAATCTTCTCTAATAACCCCTTTGCTTGGAGATGCTTTTTTTATTTCTGCAATAATAGCTGGCTTTTTTGTATTTGCTTTACTTTGAAGAGCCATTGAAAAACCACGTGGTGATTCAGTACCGCTTGCTATGTCCTTTAAAGTATCAAGCGGTAATCGTTGTTTTCTACTCGCAATTTCCTCAGCTTTTCTAGCCAGAATTTTTTTTAAAATATCAGGTGTATCGGTCATTATTAATAATTTATAAGTGAATCAAACTTTTCTAGTGCTGCGCCATTTTCAATAAATTGTTGCGCTTTTTTAATACCCGCTTCTAGTGTGTTTGTTAAATTTGCAGCATATATTGCAGCTCCCGCATTTAAGACAACAATATCTTTTGCGGCTCCTGTTTGATTATTAAGGACTGCTTTCATCATTGTTAAACTAGATTGAGCGCCATCAACAGCTAATGAACCCAAGCTTGCACGCTGTAAACCAAATTGCTCAGGTGTAATACAATAGGTTGAAACGACCCCATCTTTTAACTCTGCAATGTTAGAAGCTGAAGCAATGCTAATTTCATCTAATCCATCCTCTGCATTGACAATTAACACATGCTCACTACCTAATTGTTTAAGGACTTGGGCTAAAGGTTCCACCCATTCTGAAGAAAAAACACCAATTAACTGATTAACTGTTTCTGCAGGATTAGAGAGTGGGCCTAATAGATTAAACAAGGTTCTTACACCCATTTCTTTACGTGGGCCTATCGCGTGTTTCATTGCGCTATGATGCTTAGGTGCAAACAAAAAACCGACACCAATTTCATTAACACATTGAGCCACTTGCTCTGCGGATAAATCTAGATTAACTCCTGCTACTTCTAGTACGTCGGCACTACCCGAGTTACTGGAAACAGAACGGTTACCATGTTTAGCAACTAGTCCCCCAGCAGCAGCTACAACAAATGCACTGGTTGTTGATATATTAAATGTATTAGCACCATCTCCCCCCGTTCCACACGTATCAATAACATGTTTGCCTGTAATAGAAACTTTTGTAGCTAATTCACGCATAACACTAGCAGCAGCTACAATTTCATCAACACTTTCACCTTTACAACGTAAGGCAATAAGAAAACCTCCTATTTGCGCATCTGTTGCCCCACCACTCATAATAATACGCATCACACCATGCATTTCATCTGATGTTAAGTCTTGTTTTTCTAATAGCTTATTGAGTGCTTGTTGGATTTTCATAGTATTAATGAACCACTTATCTATCTAAAAAGTTTCGCAACATATCGTGACCATGCTCTGTCAAAATAGATTCTGGATGAAACTGAACGCCTTCTATATCCAGTTCTTTGTGCTTAATTCCCATAATTTCATCAATATTTCTTTCATCATTTTCTGTCCAAGCCGTTATTTCTAAACAGTCAGGTAATGTATTCTGGTCTATAACTAATGAATGATAGCGTGTAGCAATAAATGGGTTGTTGAGTCCTTTAAAAATACCTTGGTCTTTATGATAAACAGGTGATGTTTTGCCATGCATAATACTTTTAGCATGAACAATATTTCCGCCAAAAGCACGGCCTATACTTTGATGACCTAAACATACACCTAAAATTGGATAAACTCCTGCAAACGTTTTTATAGTTTCGACAGAAATACCAGCCTCTTTCGGTGTACAAGGACCTGGAGAAATTACAATTTTATCTGGGGACAACACACCTATTTCATCAACAGTAACCTCATCATTTCGTACCACTGTTACATCAGCACCCAATTCGCCAAAATATTGCACAAGATTATAAGTAAACGAGTCGTAGTTATCGACCATGACAACTTTTACTGTCATGATTTCTCCTCTTCTAATCCAGCTTCTGCCATAGCTACAGCTCTAAAAATAGCCCGTCCCTTATTCATTGTTTCATCCCACTCATTTCTTGGTATTGAATCATAAACAATACCTGCACCGGCTTGTATATGTAACATTTGATCTTTTATGACCGCCGTTCTAATGGCAATAGCAGTATCTAAATTGCCGGACCATGAGATATAACCAACTGCACCGGAATAAACACCTCGTTTTACTGGCTCTAATTCATCAATTATTTCCATTGCTCTAATTTTAGGTGCACCACTGACTGTACCGGCTGGAAAAGTAGCTGCCAATACATCAAATGCATCTTTACCTTCTTGTAACTCGCTGGTGACATTAGACACAATATGCATCACATGGGAGTATCGCTCAATTAGCATTTTGTCTGTTAATTTAACGGTTCCAATTTTTGCAACACGCCCTGCATCGTTACGACCCAAATCAATCAACATTAAATGTTCTGCCAGTTCTTTTGGGTCAGCTAAAAGCTCTTTTTCTAGTGCATCATCTTGTTCAGGCGTTGTACCACGTGGCCGTGTACCGGCAATAGGTCTCACTGTCACCGTATCATCTTCTAATCTAACTAAAATCTCAGGTGATGAGCCTACAATATGAAAATCACCAAGATTCAAATAATACATATGAGGCGATGGGTTTAAACAACGCAACGCACGATACAAATTAAGAGGAGAAGCTGAATAAGGAATTGACATACGCTGTGAAAGTACAACCTGCATGACATCACCTGCAACAATATAGTCTTTAGCTTTTAATACAGCATCTTCATACCCTTGCTGGGTAAAGCCAGAAATAAAATCTGATTCTTCAACCTTCTTAGGTATTTTTTGAATATCAAATTTTGCCGTTAAATCTCTCAGTTGTACAATCTGCTCATTCAGTCTATCTTGTGCATTTTGATAAGCATTAGGTTCTAATGGATTGGCATGCGTAAGTAATATTACTTTGCCAGTCAAATTATCAAAAACAAGCATTTCTTCTGAAACCATTAATAAAATATCTGGCGTACCAATAGGATCTTCTTTACCCCTTGTCTTTAAACGTGGCTCTATATAGCCGATAGTTTCATAGCCAAAGTAACCAACCAAGCCACCATTAAACCGAGGCTGGCCTTTAATATCCGGTACCTTATAGCGCAGTCTAAACTCCTCAATCCACTCTAAAGGCTGAGGATGAGTAAAATTTTCTACTATGTCACCTTCTTTTTCTAATGTAATCTGGTTACCCATGATTTTAACCCAAGTTTTACAGGGTAAACCAATGATAGAGTACCGCCCCCATTTTTCTCCACCATGCACAGATTCAAACAAGTAAGAATATGCTCCATTAGCTAATTTAAGATAGGCACTAAGCGGGGTGTCCAAATCAGCTAGAACTTCTCTGCTAATAGGAATACGGTTATACCCTTGTTGGGCATATTGATTAAATTGTTCGGGTGTCATTACACAGGGTTTTATTATTCGAGTAATATCTATTATTCTATCAATTTATTTTTTGATGGAAATAAGTGTATAGAAGGCAAAAGACTGCTCTACAAAATATATTAATTAAATTAAACTAAACTGATGTTTCTACTAACCAATCAAACTAGCCAATTCATTTAATGGTGGCAAGATCATCATTTTTGCTAACTGTAAAACAACCAAAGCTATTAATGGAGATAAATCCATACCGCCTAAATCAGGTATAGCTTTACGACACAAATTGAGTAAGGGTTCAGTTAAACTTTGTAAAAGAGAAGTTGCTGGATTGAAATTGCCAGAATCAAACCAGCTAAGTATCGCCCTAGCAAATACTGCAAATACAAAAATATTGATAAGTAGAGAAACCAGCTGAGTAAATGACAATATTACCAATGCAGGTATGCTCACTATCACGCCTTTCAGCATTAAAATTGAGAAGTCTGCAATCATTTGCAAAGCCAAAGCAAATACTATTGAGGCCGTATCTATTTTACCAATAGAAGGTATAAAACGTCGAAGAAACTTTAGTGGGGGGTGAGTGATTTTTACTAAAAATTGAGAAATCGGATTATAAAAATCTGCACGAGTCCACTGAAATAAAAAACGTAAAACAACCGCTAATATATAAAGCGAAACAAGTGTATCGATTAAAAATATAGCCGGATCAGTCATATAACTTGTACCCATTATTTTGCTCCTAATTCTGTAGACATTTCTATGGATTTATCTCGTGCTGCATGTAAAGCCTTAGAAACCAATTGAGAAAACTCTCCTTCCTCAAAGGTTTTAATCGCTTGTTCTGTTGTTCCACCCGGTGATGTAACTCTCTGGCGTAATTGTCCCGCTGTTTCATCAGACTCTAAAGCAATCTTAGCAGCACCCAGTGCAGTTTGCTGAATTAACAGTCTTGCTGTTGTAGCATCAAGGCCTAGTTCAGTTGCTGCATGCTCTATTGCCTCCATTAACAGAAAAAAATAAGCCGGGCCACTGCCTGATACAGCTGTAACAGCATCTAATTCACTTTCATGATCAACCCATAAACAAATACCTACTGAGCGTAAAATACTTTCTGCTAGATTTTTTTGCTCATCACTTACATTATTGTTGCAATGAAGAGCCGTTGCTCCTGTTCTAACCAATGCAGGTGTGTTTGGCATACAACGAACAATCGCACAATGATCACCTAGCCACCCAGCAAGACTGCTTTGCAAAATACCCGCAGCAATAGAGACAACTAATAGTTCTTTATTTATTAACGTATCAGCTATAGAGTCAGCTACTATGTGCAGTACTTGCGGCTTAACCGCCAATACAACAACGTCAACTTGATTGACTAAATCGTTATTATTGGCACAAATATTAATATTGAGTTTTTCAGTTAATGAATTTAAGGTATCTTGATTAGAATCAGATGCCCATAACTGACTAGGTGTATGACCACTAGCGATTAATCCATTAATTAAACTTGATGCCATGTTACCCGCACCGATAAAGCCAATTTTTTTAGTATTCATTGGAAAGAAAGATAAAGTTTATATTTAAGCTATTTTACTGTGTATCAAAGCGTAAAACTACTTTACATTATAAAATTGCTTTTTAATTTCATTTGTAAAGTTTATAAAGGCAATATTTTAAAAACGTTTTAATCTTAAATGATGGGGAATTGATGACTAAATACGGAAATAGCCTTTTTGATGATGGTATTGCTTGGTCAGTACAAGAAGAAGGAGAAACAAGTTATGTTATTTTTCACGCTTTATAGGAACTTCTTTTGCCTGATTATTGGCTAAAGAAGTTCTTACAAAAATATATATTTTTACTCTGTATTTCTAACCTAGAGGAATTCTGATTTTTTGACCAGGATAAATCAAGTTAGCATCTTTTATCACCTCTTTATTCGCATCAAAAATACGTGGGTATGCACTTGCATCCTGATAATATTTTTTTGCAATTTTTGACAAGCTATCACCACTTTGAATGATGTAATATTCAACATCGTCTGGTTCTAGTGCAGCGTTAATATCAGTTGTTTCTGCTGCTGCAACTGAAATTTTAGGAATAACTTCTGTTACACCTTGAACATTACCTGCCATTAAAACAACTTTTTGAGCTGCCTCTATTGTATTTGCCTCGCCAATTAAAGTAACAGTTCCATCATTAAATGCTGCTGTTAGATTTTCAACACCTGGGTTGTTAGCTAAAATATGCCCTGTTATTTTTTCTGCCGCTTCCTCATCATTACCAAAAATTTTACTACCAATGCCTTTCGCAAAATCAAATAAGCCCATTTGTCTTCTCCGTTATATAAAAAAGTATTGTTTATACCAAATAAAAAGCACTCTAACCAATGCTAGCTTAATAGATAGAAGGTTAAAGTGCTTTTCGATGTAAAGCTAAGTATAACTGCTGTTCTATTTCATATCCACGATAACCCTAAAAATTTAATACAATTTTCTTTATTGTCAGATAAATGATCAACATTACTCATGTTGTTTCAGGTATTATTTACCTTAAGAAAATCAGTTAAATTGAGAGCCGACTTCCCTCAAAGAAACTCTGATTAAGTCGATTAGAATTTAGCGCAGAAAAAACTGTCGCTATTTTTCAGAAAGTGAGACGTAATAGTTACTCTATTGTGCCGATCTTCGGGGAAAATATCGGCCGTTTTAGCAAGCTA